>JBBRSV010000059.1:0-26563 GCA_038245055.1 Chitinophagales bacterium
AATCAATAGTGTCCTGTTTAGAATGTATAAAGTTCTTTGAAAATCTTGATTAGCGTGTATTTGAAGTAAATTTAGTTCGGTGACGATTTGAATTGACTTTCCATTTGAAAGCTTCTTTTTGGGCTATGAATAAAGGAAAGTATGTTTTTTCGCAGATCAATTCATTTCTCCCTCAGCGGTATTTTGATGGTATTGTCAGTAAGTATAAAGGTAATTATAGGATTCATCATTTTACTTGTTGGAACCAGATGCTATGCATGATGTTTGGTCAATTAAGTAATCGTGAAAGCCTGCGTGATTTAGTGCTAACTATTAATGCTCATCCGGGAAAACTTTATCATTTAGGATTCGGCAAAGGTGTTTCAAAGACTAACCTGTCCAAAGCCAATGAACAAAGGTCATGGTTAATTTATCAGGAGTTTGCTTACCATTTGGTGGAAGAAGCAAGAAAGATTTGTATGCCGCAAAGTGATATTTCTTTTTCCTTTGCACAGTCCGTTTATGCTTTTGATTCTACTACAATTGATCTATGCCTAAGTGTTTTTTGTTGGGCCACATTTCGCCGTGCAAAAGGTGCTGTTAAGTTGCACACTCAATATGATATACAAACATCAATTCCTGTATTCATAGATGTTTCAGCCGGATCTGTGCATGATGTAAATGCAATGGATAAGATCAGCTATGAACCTGGAAGCTTTTATATTTTTGACAGGGGTTACCTGGATTTTGAACGTCTGTATTTTATTGAACAGGCAAAATCTTTCTTCGTTATCAGGGCAAAGAATAATTTAAAATTCAAACGGATATATTCTGCAAATGTCGATAAAGCTACAGGAGTTTGTTGTGACCAAATCGGAACACTTAAAGGATATTATTCCTTAAAGGGATATCCCAAAAAAATCAGGAGAATAAAATTCTATGATAAAGAACAAAACAGAACTTTTGTTTTCCTAACCAACAATATGAATTTAAAACCAGACGAAATTGCCTTGCTTTATAAGCACCGTTGGAAAATTGAGCTGTTCTTTAAATGGATAAAGCAACACCTGAAAATCACCGCATTTTGGGGCAGAACAGAAAACGCAGTAAAAACACAAGTATACATAGCAATAGTAACTTATACACTAGTTGCAATAATTAAACAAAGATTGAAATCCGGATATTCCACTTATGAAATTCTACAGATTTTGGGAACGTCTCTTTTGGATAAAACACAGTTAAATCAGCTACTTCAAAAAAATATTAATCATGATGTCAAAGAACTTTTATATAATCAATTGAAAATCTTTTAGTTTAAACGGGACACTACTGATTTTAATTGATGAACCATATTTTTTATTCTGCGTAATCTTTTAATCTTATTAATCAGTGATTCAGACAACAGGCAATTGAATAATAAATGTTGTTCCGTCGTTCTCTTTACTTTCCACTTTTATCTCTCCGCCATGCGCTTTAATAATATCGTAACTTAAACTCAAACCCAAGCCTGTTCCCTGGCCGGTTGGTTTAGTGGTAAAGAATGGTTGGAAGATTTTGTTAAAAATGTTTTGGGGAATTCCATTACCGTTGTCCTTCACCGTTAGTACTACCCTATCACCAACTTTTTTTGAAGTTAAGAAAACGGTAGGCTGATAATTTTCTTCCGTTATTTTTTGCCTTTCATTCACCGCATAAAAAGCGTTGTTGATGAGGTTGAGTAACACTCTTCCAATATCCTGCGGAATGATATTTATCGTACCAATTGTTTCATCAAAATCAGTTTTAAAATCGGCATTGAAAGATTTGTCTTTTGCGCGCAGACCGTGATAACTCAATCGTAGATATTCATCACACAAAGCATTGATGTCCGTTGGTTCCTTTAGGCCTTCGCTCTTTCTTGAATGTTGTAACATGCCCTTTACAATGGCATCAGCACGCTTGCCGTGGTGATTTATTTTTTCAGAATTTTCTATTACATCATTAGCAATTGCGTTTGCATCATCTAAATTTCCATTATTCATTTCATCTTTCATTTCAATCAGCAATTCTCTGTTCACTTCACTAAAATTATTTACAAAGTTCAACGGATTTTGTATCTCATGTGCAATGCCTGCAGTAAGTTCACCTAGTGACGCCATCTTTTCCCGTTGAATAAGGTGTGCCTGCGTGGATTTAAGCTCCTCGAATGATGCTTCCACTTGTTTTTTCTGCAAAGCAATCTGGTCCTTTTGCAATTGAATTCTTTTCTTTTTGCCGTTAATATTTCTTATGATAAAAAAAGCGGCAAGAATTATAATAAGTGCAGCTATAAGAATAGAATTTTTATAAAGTTTTTCCTGTTGTAATTTTTGCTGTTGCAGCGCTTTTTGTGCTGATAAAATTTTTATGTCGTTTTGGCCCTTCTCAATCTCGGTTTTCGATTCGAAATAAGCCAGCTTATTTTGGTAATTCCCGTTAGCAACTGAATCGAGTATTGAATGCGCAAGTTTAAAATAATATAGTGACGATTTATAGTTTCCTGAATTTTCATAAAGTTGAGAAAGCGTTGCAGCAACTTCAGATTTAAGCACTTTAATTTGAGCAGAATCGGCAATCACAAAGGCTTTTGTTGCATATTGCATAGCCAGTGCAGGTTGTTTTTTTTGTAGATATATTTTACTCATCCAATTCAATGAGGCCGCTATTTGCCCGTAGTCTCCGGAACGCTGTGAGGCGATAAGGGTAGTTTCAAATTGCTTTGCCGCACTATCCATAATTCCTGTTTCATAGAAAAATTGACCTTTAAGCAATGAGCTATTACTACCGTTACCGAAAAGATAAATTTTGGCTGAATCATATTGTTTTAAACGCATGAAAGTATTGCCAACCTGGTTGAGCGAGTAGGGAAAAGCTTCCATGTGATGTTGCTGTGCATATGCTATACTCTCTTTATAATACTTCATGGCGAGGTCGGACTGGCCTCCATTAAGAAACATATTACCTGTATTGATAAGAGAAAAGACGGTACCACCAAAGTCATCGGTAGTTTTTCTTACCTCAACTCCTTTTAATGTATAATCAATAGCCTTTTGAAAATCTCCCATGTACTGGTAAGCAATACCCATATAATTTAGTACAGCAGCTTCCCCTTTTTTAAATCCAATTTCGCGAAACAACGCAAGTGATGAATCATAAAAGGTTAATGAATAAGCATAGTTATGTGAATGCATCCACATAAAACCGAGGTTATTATACGTATCTGCCATTCCTTTTTTATCACCCGAAGCCTTGAAGAGATTAAGGGCACTGTCAAGGAAAGGTTTTGCCTGGGATACATTACCGAATTTATAAACGGAGGTTACCCCAATATTGCGGTAGGCTTCAGCTTCGCCCGCTACATATCGCTGTTCTTTTGAAATGCCAAGTGCTTTGTTTGCAAAAAAAACTGATGAATCATAATTTAGGGTCCAGTAATGTTTACTTAAGGCATTGCTAATATCTGCCTTCTTTATTACATCTGCAGATTTGAACACTTTCATCAAACTATCTCTGTACCTGGCTTGCGCAAATGAAATGAACGGGCAGCCTAAACCCAGCGCAATAAGATATAGAATCAGGTATTTCCCAGCTCTTGTTAAATGCATTATAAACATTACACACTCGCGTTTAACCTGGTATAAAAAAATGTTTTGAGGGTGTAATGGGAGTTGCAGGTGTAGAACCACCTGTCGGCGAATTTGTATCCTGGAAATTTTTTACTATTCCATTTTTTGAATGCGGCCAAAATGCATGGATGAGACATTTGCGAATATTTGTAACAGAAAGATAAGAAAAGGAATCAAGTTCTTTTTGAAATTTGCGTGGTTTTCATCAGGTTGGTAAAGAAATAATAAATTCCGAGCCTTTGCCTTCATTCGTCTCCACTTTTATTTTCCCGACCATGCGCCTTTACAATATCGTAGCATGTCTGAATCACTGATTTAAATGTATTTATGGATGTCACAGATTTTTTCATCATCTTTTTGTGTTCTTATATTTTAATTCGTTGGTCATAATCCATGCAATCTTTTAATCCTGTTAATCCATGATTTAAACAACGGGTAATTGAATAATAAACTCCGTCCCTTTACCTCTCTCGTCCCCCGCACTGGCGCAGATATGCCGCAAGGAAAAAGGTGCGTTGGCGTATCTGTGCCTCTAAATAATGCTGACCTCTTATAAAGCCATTTCTTAAATTTACGAATGAGCACGAAATATAAATATGCTGATAATAATAAACTATATTTTGTAAGCTTCGCGGTTACAAACTGGATTGAATTGCCCATGGGCAAGTACTTTGGAAGGCGGGTTTGTTACAAACGCTGAAGAATGGACATACAGCAGTGCAATAGATTATTATGGTGGTAAAGGACTTTTAGAAATTATAAAACTTGACACTTAATTGTTTAAAGTACTTCCAATAGCACAGATACCCAGCCGCACAAAGCCATGCTGCATACCCGCGCCAGCGTGGGGAATGCGAACGTATGATAAAGCAATGTTTCTCAAAAAAAGTCAGTGAAAATAGATATTGTAACATTAATTTTCTCATCGTTATTAATTTATTATATGACAGAAAACCTTTTTATTGCCAATGCACGCTCACAATAATTTCATTTTTCCTGTTCCAAAAGTGATAAGGAGCATTGTACCCTAAAAAACGAAAGTTGCCGAAATATTTCACTCCGTTAAGTTGCAACGCCTTTTCCAGTTTACTGGCATAGGTTTTAATAGCATCATCATCAGCGTAGCCTCCAAAACGAATTGCTGCAACATACTCGCCCTTGGTAGTCTCAATGGTTATGGATGAATCATTCGGCTGGGGTAAATTATCTTGTGTGTATGCAGAAGGCATTACAAAACTCATGGATGATTGCGAATCGTTGATGTCCATGTGAACCGGCGATGTCATAGCGATGCTTTTGTTTGATTGATTACCTCCAAAAATAAAGGATGCCAATTTTCTAAACCCGAGGGAAGATAATTCTTTATACGATTTTGCCGCCATTGTAATGGTAGCCATAGTAGCTGGAGGATAATAACGGATTTCGTAGTCTTTTTCAGTTTTGATAACCTGGTACGGTTGCGTTTCTGTTTTAGCGGAAGCCATAGTGAAATAGATTTGAGTAATAATTATTAGTATTATTAATGCGGCAGCTACAAATAAAACTATTTTCATTCATACGACAAATTATGTTGTTGACACTTTAATTGTTTAAAGTACTTCCAATAGCACAGATACCCAGCCGCACAAAGCCATGCTGCATATCTGCGCCAACGTGGGGAGATGGAAATTTGTTTCGTGTGCCACGAATCAAGGCAGGGGCAAGAACTGGCGAAAAGCCTTCAAATGCGTGCGTGTTTTACCCCACAGCAAATAAACCTGCAACACCAATTAAATACAAAATAAGCACTATAAAAGAATCAATGCCCATTCCCAGTAATTGCCTCTTAGGTTTAAAAATCATTCCCCAAACATACACGCTGGTAAGCAGGATGGCTAAACAGGTAAGATAAATATCAGATTTATGCGCACCCGGCAATACTGATTTTCCGGAAATTAATGTTGCTACAAGAAAAAGCACGGGCAAAAAAGCATTGCCACCAAAAATATCACTTACAGCAAGTGTATAAGCTTTAAGTTTTATGGATGCAAGTCCGGTTGATACTTCTGGTAAAGAAGTGGCTGCTGCCAGGATCGTTGCGCCGAAAATAACGCCCTGCATACCAATTTGTTTGGCTATAGCATCACCGCTTCTTTCGAGGAAATAACCTGCGACCAATGTAACCAATGCCGTTGTTAAAAAAATAGCAACGTTAGCACCGGTGCTTCTTTTTTGCGCATCCTTTTTTGAGTTTTGATCATTATTTCCTTTATCATCATCAGTTGAATTTTTAGCCTGCCAGGGCAATCCGTTTCGCGCCTTATCTATTAAAACAAGCCCCGCAACCCAGCCTAAAAAAATAAGTACTACAGCAGGAGACATTCGCAAAAAAAAAAGCGAAGAAGGCAATTGGTGACCCATCACAACAAAAATTAATATAAAAAGTACCAGTAAACCTTCCAGTACAAGTTGCATGGATGAAGCCTTATAAGTTAAACTTGCTTTTTTCCCCAATCCAAAAACATCTAATACAACCAGCACAACAGTTTGCATGGCAATACCGCCAAGTATATTACCAACTGCAAGTTCAATATTATTTTGCAACGATGCACTAACAGTAATGGCAATTTCAGGAAGATTGGTAACTATGGCAAGTACAATCATACCGCCTAAAGCCTGTCCTAATCCAAACTTCTTCGACAGCGCGTCCACGGTATTGGAAAGGTAAATACCGGAAATCCATATAGCTACGCCACCGGCAATAAAAATTCCGCTTAACATCCAAATAGAGAGTCCATCCAAATTCATGAGGTAAAATTTTAAAAAAATATTTACAATAACCAAACCATAAATGAAGATGATAAAGACTTATGGATAAAATTTACCGCGCTGGCGCAGATATGCAGCAAGGAAAAATGGGCGTTGGCGTATTTGTGCCACTATATAATGTTGACATCCTATAAAGCCATTTCTTAAATTTACGAATGAGCACGAAATATAAATCTGCTCATAATAATAAATCGGGTATCCATCAATTTAATTTAAAAAAAAAGTCCTTTTCAAATAATAAGCTGATGGGATTTCAAATTCACGTGTATCTCTCCTCTGCCGTGTCTCCGCTTGGCCTTAGCCTTGCGGGACGCGGCAGCTCGCGTTTATTAATTTATAAATATGCTCCTTGCTTCCCTCAATATTGATTCGCTAACCTTCATACATTGTCACCGTGTTCAGCCACACTCTTGCCCGACGTTGAAACACAGCTCGGGAAGAAGAAATATCTGACGATGTACGATAAACAATCTTTTCAAAAAATTTTAAAAATTGAGCATCAATCCCGCAGAAGGCTTAATAACTGTTGTGGTGTAATCTTTACCATAATTAAAATTGCAATTCAATATAATTGCCACATTCGAAATATTAAAGTTAAAACCTACCGTAGAGGAATAATAATTTAACTGTGTACTTTGAAAATTAATGCCATTTGATGATGCAATAGTTTGCTCGTTATAAAGCTGGCGACCTACACCTGTACTTAAGCGCAGAATTTCTCCTATAAGCACGCCACCTTCCACTTCGTAAAAATTGTTGGATAAGCCCTGATCAAGAGCCGTAGTAAAATATCCCTGATCATCAAAGATACGCTCCATCGTTCTTTTGTTGTTAAGGCCATAGTCGCCAAAGGCAGCTAACATTGTGCGGTGGTCGTTCTTATCTCTTGCGATGGTAAGTGCTATCATGCCGGTAAGTTCATAGTTTACCCTATTGCCTTCAAACGAATTGAAGTTGCGGTCTCCGGGGCCATAATAATAATTTGCTGATGCACCGATGGCAACAGCAAAGGCGCTTTTCTGATTTTGATTTTGCGCTTTTACCGAAATGGCCGAAAATAATAAAATTGCTAAAAGGGTTAATGTGCTTTTCATGATAAATGTTTTTATGAAGGTTAGTTTACTTTAAATGCCAGTCCAATATTTATGACGGAAAGTCCAACGCCCGCATCCAGAAAGGCCTGTAACTGCTTATTGATATAATATACCGACCCTATTCTTGCCATTATACCAATGCCCCCGGCACGGGATCCGGATTTTACAAGCAATGTTTGAGCATTATTATTGGTAAAATTTATTTTGTTTTCTGAAAGAACATGTGAACTTGTTATTCCCAAACCAGCCATGACGTAAGGTTGCAGCCGGGAAGACTTATTAAAAAGCTCATACCTTCCATAGATGTACAAACCGAAAAAATTTTCCTTCAAAGAAATATTATTGATTGTGCTATCGTAACTGCTGAATTGATCGTTAGAGAAGTTATGCGACCCAAAGCCAAGCAGTAAGCCTAAATGGATATTATCTTTATAATTCGCGTCATAAGCAAAAGAAATAACCGGAAAAGAGGCGGATGAAGAATAGTTTTTTGCATTATCTACTTTACTAAAACTTCGTATAAAGCCAAGGCCAATGCGGGCGGTTCCGGTTTTTAAAAAATCAGTCTTTTTATAGTTTGTTTTCGGGTAAGATACTACCTGGTTAGTCATACCAGTATCAGGAGGCAATTTTTTTGCAACGGAAGGATTCATATACTCCTTTACCTGGTTGCGATAGCTGATGGCATACACGTCGCTGCGAAAAATAGTGTAAACAGGCCCGTCAGGGATATCAGTACGTTTGTAAGAAATATAATCCGGGGTTACTTCTTTTATTAGTCCATACACTATATCTCCATTGTTTTTTATGATAACATCAAAACCGGCATTCACCTGGTTTGCTTGCGGCGGTAGAGGCGGAGGTGCTACTTTTTGAGAATCAACTTGGGCACTAGCGTGAGTTATAAAAAGTAATGCGGTAAAAAGTATGCAGGAAAGAATTTTGTATATTTTATACATATAAGTTGTTTGCTTTTTAATAGGTAAGATCAGTGAAAACTCCGTTGGTGATGTTTATTTTCTTTGTGGAATCACGAGCATCACAAAGCGTCACGTGAAATGTACCGGTAATTAGTTTTTCATCAGGCTTTTGTTTTTCAATTTGAAATTCAGCGTTCGATATTGTTTGATCGCAAAGGCTATAAGCCGCCAGGTTAGAATTATCTGTCAGATTATATAATTGCACCTGTGCCAAACCACGTTGTATTGTATATGAAGAATTATAAACGCCCGATAGCTGGTTCATATCAACGGCATCAAAAGCTATGATGAGTTGCAGCGTGTTGCCCGAATTATCTTTACCGGAAGATTGAAAAGTTATCCTGTTATAGAGTTGCCCTGGCTGCGTAGTATTTTGTGGATATACAACTACCTTAGAAATACTGGTGAAAGCATAATTGGTTGTTTGCCAGGAAGCAGTTCCTCCGTTAAATTCAAACTTAATTAAAGGATTTCTTACAACTTGTACAGTAGTTACATCTTTCGTGCAACCGGCTAAACAAATACAGAAAAGTAAAACTGCGCCAGTAATCGTTTTTATCATACAGAAAGATGTTGGGGTTATATAATTATAAAAAGCCGGGAAAATATTACCAACTTCTTATAAAACAGCACAAATTCTAATCCAACTAATTTTTAGTTCGATTTCAAAGTTGTTCCCTAAAACTGTGTACTATTCAACCCCATTTATACTGTAAAAATGTGTTTAATTTCCTTGAAACGTCAGGATGCACGTAAAAAAGTACCAGGGCTAACGTCGCTATATTTTCGCACTGGCGCAGATATGCAGCAAGGAAAAAGAGGCGTTGGCGTATCTGTGCCATTAAACAATGTTGACCTCTTATAAAGCCATTTCTTAAATTTACGAATGAGCACGAAATATAAATTTGCTGATGATAATAAATCGGGTATCCACATATTTAATTTTAAAAAAAAGTTCTCCCGTCCTGGCGCAGATATGCAGCAAAGACAAAATGGCGTTGGCATATCTGTGCCTTCAAATAATGTTGACCTCTTATAAAGCCATTTCTTAAATTTAAAGGAACGCGAAAGATAAATATGTTGAAATTAATAAATCGGTTATCCATCAATTTAATTTTAAAAAAAAGTCCTTTTCAAATAATAAGCTGACGTGGCTTCATCCTGGCAAGTAGCAAATATTATGTTTGCCTGCGCAATCCTGTTAGCGGTAAGTGGAATCTTGCCAAAGGTTATTTGGATTATTATTATTCTTCTACAAGATTTTATGAAACCGGTGAGGATGAATTTGGATTTTTAAATAACCTGTTTCTTGGTGCTGTATAGAAAATGGTTTCATGTGCCACGAACCAGGGAATCGGCAAATTTTAACTTCTATCCATTAACGTCCTTAAAAACCGTAATTTGTTACATTTGAAAAAACGCGGCAACAGTTGCGCATCGATTTCTAAACCTTTCTATTTAAATGTACGATCATGAAAAAAACCTTTTTACTATTTCTAACATTCATTTTTCTGCAGCTTGCAAACGCACAGCAGTCGTTTGTTAGGGTAAAAAATCAGCAGTTTGTGGTAAACAATAAGCCGTATTATTTTATTGGCGCCAATTACTGGTATGGAGGGTTGCTTCCTTTAAAAAAAGATAAAAGTAAAGGCATTGAAAGGCTACGAAAAGAACTTGATTTTTTAAAGGCAAATGGCGTTACCAATCTCCGGGTGCTGGGTGGCTCTGAAGGTGCTGGAATCATCAGTGGCGTAACGAGAGTAGGCCCCCCGATACAGACAGAAGAAGGTGTTTTTGATCCAAATTTTTTAAAAGGCATGGATGCCTTTTTAAATGAACTGGATAAAAGAAAAATGACTGCCGTTATTTACCTAAGCAACAACTGGAACTGGAGCGGCGGTTTCCTTCAATACCTGCGCTGGAATCATGAAATCCCTGATTCTATTTTCTTAAAAGATATTTCCTGGACGATGCTTGGCGACTACACCTGCAAATTTTATGATTGTGAAAAATGCGTTACCGACTATCGCAACCAGGTAAAATATATTGTAGGCCATGTAAACTCTATCACGCATAAAAAATATTCCGAAGAACCGGCCATCATGGCCTGGGAAATTGCTAACGAGCCGAGACCGATGTGTCCTTCCGCGGTAAATTCTTATAAAAAATTCATCCGCAATACTGCTGCTTATATCAAAGATTTAGACCCGAATCATTTGGTTACTACCGGCACAGAAGGGTACCAAAGTACACAGGGCATGCCGCTTTACCAGGAAATAAATGATGATCATAATATTGATTATCTCACCATTCACATCTGGCCAAAAAACTGGGGCTGGGTTGATGTTAAAAACATCCCAGGCAGCATAGATTCTGTGGTTGCGAAAACGGTTACTTATATTAACCAACATGAAGCCGTTGCTAAAGAATTGAATAAGCCATTGGTAATTGAAGAATTTGGATTACCGAGAGATAACCAGTCTTTTGACATGAGCTCTACTACGAAATACAGGGATATTTATTACCGTAGAATGTTAAGCCAATGGTTGAAAAGTGAACGCTCAGGCGGCTCTTTAGCGGGTGTGAATTTTTGGGCATACGGCGGCATTGCCAGTACAACACAAGGACAAACATGGTGGAAAGAAGGCGACCCTTATATCGGTGATCCGCCAATGGAAGAGCAAGGATTAAATACTGTTTTTAATGGTGATAAAAGCACATGGAATGTTATTGATTCTTTTTCAAAGCAAGTATCCAAAACAAATGCAAAAATGCCTGCTGATGCAAACGCAAAAAAGTAAACTGGGGAGGCCCGGAGATATTAATTCAATACTGAAACTGAAAAATGAAATTTCAAAAAATAATTGTCTCCGCTTTACTATTGGTGTTAGTTATCAATAGTAATGGTCAAAATTTGGATAACCCCATCTTAAAGCAATGGACCAATAAAGATGCGAAGTATAATGGTCCACAAAACGGGAATCCGTTGCTCCCCGGCTATTATGCTGATCCCACTATTATTGAAGATAAAGGCACATTTTATATTTATGCCACCAGTGATCTTACTTCATGGGATGCTATAACAAAAATGGGTGCCTGGAGTTCCACTGATTTAAAAAACTGGAAATGTAAATATTTAAACTGGCCAACGAAAGAACAATGCCAGAGCAACACCGGCATGAAAGATGGCGTATGGGCACCAAGTGTAGTGAAAGGGAAAAACGGAAAGTTTTACATGTTTGTAACTATCGGACGTGAAATATGGGTGGGCATTGCGGATGTACCGGCTGGACCCTGGAAAAATGCACGTGCAGATAATCAACCATTGATCAGGCATAAGGAATATAATTATGTAGAAACTATCGATGCGGAATGTTTTATAGATGATGACGGGCAGGCTTATTTATATTGGGGATCTACTGATATGGGCTTTGACATTGAGGGCCGATGCCTGGCTGTAAAACTAAATGATGATATGGCTTCGTTCAGCGAAACACCCCGTGATATAACGCCACCTCATTATTTTGAAGCACCCTATATGTTGAAACGAAATAATAGATATTACCTCATGTATTCCTGGGGCCACACCTGGGATAAAACTTACCAGGTACGATACGCAACCGGCGATTCTCCTTTTGGTCCCTGGCAGGAAGGTCCGGTTCGTCCCATTTTGGTAGCCAATGAAAAAGACGACAGAATCACATCTACAGGACATAACACGGTATTACATTATCAAAACAAATATTACATTATCTATCACCGTTTTAATACGCTGAATAAATATGACATTTCAGCCAAACTGCGACAGGTATGTGCCGATGAACTTACTTTCGATGCGGATGGTTATATACAACATGTAGTATCTACCAACAAAGGCATATCGTTACCCGTTATAGTTACAATGAAAAATATCGCCTTCGGTGCCAAAGCATCTAGTTCTTCCGATCTCGATTCCGTTTGCAAAGCCTCATATGCCAATGATGAAAATAATGGAACGTTGTGGATTGGCGGCATAGCTCCCGAAGAATGGTTACAACTTGATTTTGAAAAATCAGTACCCATAGAAAAGATTGAAGTATATCCTGAATTTCCTATTTATTCTTATCATTATAAAATTGATATTTCCGAAAATGGAACTGACTGGAAGACGGTTGATGATGGAATGGAAAATAATATGATTGGATCACCAATAACTTTACAAAAAAAATTGAAGGCCCGGTTTGTAAAAATAAAAATGGTAAACCATAAAAATCTTCCCCGCCCGGGCATTTGGGAAATAAAAGTTTTTTAATAAACATTTATTTGAACTGTTCGTTTGCGATTGCCATGTCATGGATAAAATTTGACGTTGTGCAAATAAATAGCAAGAAAGAAAATATAACTTTTGTCTATTAAATATGTAACGATGGGTTTGGGGAAAATACAGTTTAAGCTATTTTTTATGATGGTGCTATTGGCCGCACTTTGCAATGGCAATTTGTTTGCACAAGCAGGGAAAGAATACCTCATAACGAAATACGGCGCCATTGGCGATGGCAAAACGCTGAATACAGCAGCCATCCAAAAAGCCATTGATGTTGCCACAGAAAATGGCGGCGGCAGGATAATAATCCCTAAAGGTATATTCCTCACAGGTACCCTGGAATTAAAAAGCAATATCGAACTACATGTAGATGCAAAAGCGACGTTATTAGGAAGTACTAACCCGTATCACTACCGAAGCCTCGAAATGAATGGCCGGCCTGAAAGTCCCAAAACAGATGATAATTCACAGTTGGCGCTATTGGTTGCCTACAAAGCAAATAACATTTCAATATCCGGCAAAGGAACCATAGACGGGCAGGGAACGGCGCTTGCCATAAACGTAGATAGCCTTCATCATGCAGGCGTTGTTATTGACCCCGACTATTCCGTGCAAGCCAACAGGCCGAACGAAAAAATGAGGCCCAAACTGATTCGTTTTTCAATGTGTAAGAGCGTTTTATTTTCACAAACTACTTTCAAAAACTCAGCCTGTTGGGGCTTATCATTGGAGTTGTGCTCAGGTGTGACAATGGATAGTATAACTGTTTTCAACCGTGCCTATTGGAACAATGACGGAATGGATATTACGGATTCGAAAAATGTGAGGATTACCAATTCTAATATTAACGCTGCGGATGACGGCATTTGTTTAAAATCATATTATCCGGGGTATTATAATGATTCCATTTTGATTGCGAATTGCACCATTATCTCCGGGGCCAGCGCTTTAAAATTCGGAACGGCTTCCTTTGGTGGTTTTAAGAATATCACTATCAAAAATATTAAGGTTTTCGATACGTATCGCTCGGTGATTGCGCTTGAATGTGTGGATGGTGGTTTCATTCAAAATATACATGTTACCAACATCGTTGCTGAAAACACAGGCAATGCAATATTCATTCGGTTGGGCCAACGCAGTGGCAGCAAACCGGGTACCATCAAAAATGTTTACATAGGTAACATTACAGTGCAGGTTCCCCTGGGCCGCCCTGATCTTAACTATGATATAAGGGTAGCGGAAGCCGGTAATCATAATCCACTCCCATCTTCTATTGTGGGTATTCCGGGAAATTATATTGAGAATGTAACGCTGGAAAATATTAAAATCACTTATCCAGGCAGGGCATCAAAAGGGCAGGCATATTTCCCAATAAGCAGGCTAAGCGAGCTTCCCGAAAAAGTTAAAGGTTATCCTGAATTTTCTATGTTTGGCGAATTGCCTGCCTGGGCTTTTTATGTACGCCATGCAAAAGGTATTCAACTGAAAAATGTGACGCTCCTATTAAAAGATTACGAGTTCAGGCCGGCCATGATATTTGATGATGTGAAAGGAATTAATTTGGAAAAAATTATGTTCCCAAAGGATCTCCATAGCAACCAGGTAATTTTAAAAAACTGTGATGACTTTGAGATGAATCCCCATAATGACAAGCAGGTTATTAAGATGGACTGAAGTATTGATTAGATTTACGAACGAGCACGAAAGATAATTCTGCTGATAATAATAAATCGGGTATCCGTCAATTTAATTTTAAAAAAAAGTTCTTTTCAAATAATAAGCTGGCGTGGCTTCATCTTCACAAGTATTAAATATTATGAGTGAATGTGCAACTCCTGTTACAACCTCGAAAAGTAGGAAGTTCGTCAGCGTCCGTGCTTGTTCTCTCCCAGAGGTGACACCTTTTCAAAAGGTGTCAGCTCTTATGGATTTATTCTTCTTCCTCTATTGACAGATCGCAGTTGTAATAATATTGCGTCATGCTTTTATGGACGTCAATAAATTGTTGCTTTCCGCCAAACCATGCCAACACTTCTTCTCTTTTTAGATGAGTAGGCTTATCGGAAATAATGGTGTGCCACGAAGACCATATGTGCTCTGTAAAATCTTTGCATAATTTATGGTGTTGTGCATTTGCATGAACATAAATTAGGGCTTGTGTAAAATGAGATTCCTTAATTACTTCAACTCTTTTGAAAGGTCGCTGAAACAGGTTGCCCTTTCTTTTATGCTGCTTGTTAAATGCCATTGCATAAGAATTAAAAAATCTTTTCCATTCCAACTCGAGTAATAATTCTGTTGTAGCAGTATCCGCAAGGTATTTTTTCTCAACAGGTTTTAATGCCTGTAAAGGCAAGGTTTGCAAATAATTTTTTATTTCTTCTGTTGTTTTTATTTGTACTAAGAAATGAAAATGATTGGGCAATAAATTCCAACAAAAAGTGTCAAGGAAGGGATGCAAATATTTTTGAAACTGTTTTAGAAAATAGGCCCTGTTATCCGCTGATTTGAAAAGCAATTCTTTATTGTTAGTCCTGTTATAAACATGAAATATTCCTCCATCGAAAAAACTCGCGTTGTAGTTAATTTTATTTTTCATAATCATGTTTTGCCAAGAGGTGACACCTTTTAAAAGGTGTCACCTCTTAATTAAGAACCCGCTAAAATTTAACCGCCCTTCTCCCCTTTCTTCCACGAACATTGTTTTTGGATTTGCCGATAAATAAATATCAATATTTTCTCCTATCCTGTGGAACTTATGTAAATGATCATTAAGATACTTTACGGGTACTTTCAAGTAATGGAAATCATTTGTATTTGGTGCTATTTGGCATATAAAGTTGATGTATTTGTATTAAGAAGTATCAATGGCGGTTATGGGAAACAGCAGCCACCAGACTTCAGTTTTAGGCCATGATTCCTCGGGTTTATAATACTTCGAAGTATAAACTTTGTTGTTATCATCTTTAAAATTTTCTTTAAACCAATTGCGACCTTCGGACATACAAGTAAATTAAGTATGAATTATTAAATTTCAATTATTTCTCTGAGGCTTAAATATTCCTTCCCCAGAGGTGACACCTTTTCAAAAGGTGTCACCTCTCTTGAGCCATCTCCCCAACCACCCTTACCGTCTCCACACTCACCCTGCAAACCCTTTCTAACAAATCAATCACCTGTTCTTTATAATCTGCAAAGCGGTAGGTGTTGAACTTTTCTGCAATGGTTGGGTCTTTGGGTTTCTTTTCTTTGTATTGATCGAGTATCCATTCAAGGGCACTGCGGTTGCCAAGCTTGTAGCACCAGGCTGCTGTGGGTATGCCGTGGAGCTCGGTGTTTTCATCGAGGATGATAACACCGGTATCTTTTAATGCTTTTAGTTTTGCTTTGGGATGTTCTTTTGCGGCAATTTCTTTTCGCTCCAGCTTATAAGGTTCTAGAGTTTCATAGTTAATGTGCAGGTTCATCAGTTGCTCTCCCCATGTTGACCATTGCCAAAAGTTTTCATATAGGGGTATCCGTGGGAATTCTCTTTTTAAATTAAGCTCATACTTTTTGCGGTAAGCAGGATTGTGAAGCACGGCATATACATAATGAAAGATGGATTCTTTAGTGATTGTTTTATCAGCATAATTTTTTTGAAATAATTCTAATGACCAATCGGTAATGTTATCTAATTGAGAATTTTTAGAAGTGTATTGGAAACGTGGAAGTATTGTACTTGCTCTTGAACCAAAACCTTGATCAACTAAAGTTTTGGAACAAAAAAATGAAAGATCAACTTGAGGATGAATTGTCAAAACAATTACTTCGTTCTCATGTTTTTCTTCAAGCCCCCATATATCTGTATTTTGATATAATCTATGAGAAATTATTTTATCAACATAAGAAAATTTATTTATGAAAGGCCGATAATGAGACGCCCTTATTTTATCAGATTTAAAAATTAGTTTTGACTGCCTTTTTAAATGTGTCTCTAATTCTTCAGTCCATTTTATCGTTCGATCAACAAAATCATTAATAGGTTTCGACTTATCTGAATTATTCCATCTAATTTTTTCTTCTTCATAAGACTTACAAAAGAAATCAACTTTCTCAATAAGCGTTTCCTTACTAAAATCATATAACCATTCATCTCTGTTGGTAACGACACCAAGAGAAAATAATTTAAAAATTGCCTCTTTTGATTTACTATTCTTCACTTCCTTATTCGCAATTGGTATCAAACTATCCCAATCATTATCCGAATTATTTATCCAGTTATTATTCTTATCAGGCGTAATATTTTCAAACTCTATTTTTTGCAAATCATGTTCCGCAAACCACGCAAGCTTTTCTTCTTTTTTCCAAAAATCATCCATGACTATATATTCAATCCTGCATGGGTCTGTCTTTATTTTCTTATGTGTACTTTTTACCAAAAACAAAACAGCCACACCGGTTTGTATGCCAAAAACATTATGCGTGGTTCCGGCAATTTTAGGATTAGCCCTTACATCGCTTTTGGTATCTATTATATAAGCATGGTCAAAATCTTCCTGTATCGTTTTTCTAAATCCATCAAATGTGCGGCTGTCAATAAAACTGCGGTTGCTTATAAAAGCGATCACCCCATTATCATTCAGCCTGTCAATAGCCCAGCGATAAAAGCGGCTGTACATATCGTACATCTTTGTTTTCTGCGCCGTGCTGTTCTTTATAAAAGTTTCTTTTATGCGCTTATCTATCGCAGGGTATTCCCTATTCTTGTTATTATCATTTTCATTTTGTTGGTTGGCATTGTACGGCGGGTTTCCAATGATCACACTTATCCTTCTTTCATTCTGCCGTTTTATACGTTGTGCATTCTCTGCGCTTACACCAAAGAGATCGCCCTGCTTGCCCACCCAATGAAAGCCGGTGTTATCCAGCGTATCTACAAAACATAAATTATCAAACTCAGCATACTCGCCCATCTTTTGCTTGTAGGTATATTCAATATTCAGGTTGGCAATGTAGTAAGGAAGAATGGCCACTTCGTTTGCATGCAGCTCGTTCTTGTATTTATGTTTCAGCTTTGCTTTGGGCAGGTAATCTATAATGTCGGTAATAAAAGTGCCGGTGCCGGTAGCAGGGTCGAGTATCTCTACATTTTTATCGCCAAGCGTTTTTCCAAAATGCTTATGCAATAAATAATCGGTGCTGCGTATCATAAACTGCACAATCTCGTTAGGCGTATAAACAATGCCGAGCCTGTCTGCCGCCTTCGGGTTGTAGCCTTTGTAAAAATTTTCATACACCACTTTTAAAAACTTTTGTTTCTCGTGGTGGTCGGCTATGGAAGCGGCACGTGCATTAATGGTATCGTAATAATGTTTTATCTGCCCGAGTGTTTGCCTTCTTATCGTACCTGTAAAAAAAGTATTAATCACTTTATTCAGCTCACGGGCTATATTATTTTCCTGGTGAAAATGCGGCTCGTCAAAAATGGTATTGAAGATATCGGCGCTCAGGATATGCTGCACCATCATGCCCTTTATATCTTCTGCATTTATATCAGGGTTAATGCTTGCCTTCGCCATTTCCAAAAAATCTTCCTGCGCTTTTTGCAACGCAACATTTGTCTTCTGCTCCTTTTCGATTATATCACGAATGGCAACGGTCACTTTTGGAATGTCTTCTTTGAACCGCTCAATGGCTTCGCGGAAATCATGCACCTCCGGCCGCTCGTAAGAAAGAAAATGTGTCAGCACTTCATGCATTTGTTCTTCATCCCGCATGTCGCGCCGCATCACTTCATCACCATGCTGGTATAGCACGGCCGTTTGTGAATCTTCAAAAAGAATATTATCAGAAGGATAGCCTTTATCAAACTTATTTCTTATCTCTTCATTTATATCATCGCTTTCATCTTTGCTTTCCCAATAGCCCCAATCGTTGCGAATACTGTCTTTGATGGTACCATCGGGCGTTATTATTTTGCCTTGTTTATTTTTTGTAGAAATTTCAGCAATCAGGATAAGGTCTTTGCTATTGGCGTAAACATTCAGCAGATTATAGAAAGCATTGCGTATGGCAGTTTCTTTTTTGCTGCCGCCATAGTGAATAATCTTTTCAAGTTCTTTATGGTATTGCTGAATGGCGTATATGCTCATGCGATAGTAATCGGTGTATTTCAAATATAGGGCAATGAAAATAATTTACAGGTGTAAACATTTGAAAGTGCGGCTTCCCAGATGTGACACCTTTTTGAAAGGTGTCACCTCTATAATTGCCGCCGTATTCAGCAAAACCTCTTGCTCGAAGTTGAAATACGGCTCGGGAAGAAATCATATAAATCAAAAGCAATTTCGCGTTGCTTAATAATATCAGCCCGAATGTTGCGTTATCCAAAGGAACTGGTAGATCATTAACAAAGCCGGCATTCAGAATATAGCTTTGACCTTGCGGCTGATCTTTACGCAAGTTTAAACCACAACCAGGCCGGGATTAAAATATTTTACATTTTACCTGCTTCTTGTGTACTTTTAAGTATAGCCCCAAGGATTTCCTATGAAGAAATTATTTCTTATTATTTTGATTCCGTTTGTTTACGGCAAAGCCGCAGCGCAGGATACCTTAAAAATTACCGGAAAATCTTTTGATTCATCAGCCTTTGCAAACGATGATACCCTTACTCATAGTGACTATTTATTAGGAATTGGTAAAGTATTTCAGACTTTAAACAAAGCCCCCAATGTGGGACAATTTGCTGCGCCGATAAAAGCGATCATCCGGGATATGGATGAAGACGACTCTGCATTAAACATAATTAAAGAACGACTTTCGTCAACTGACCGCACCGTAAATATCCGAAACCTGCAAATGTTTAATTTGCTTCTTGATCATCTGATTGATGATAATAAACGGTACAATAAAAAACTTACGTACTATGACAGCATTTTAGATGGCACCAAAAAGGAAATATTCTTAATTAGAAAAGATAGTGTAATGAAGGATATTTTTCGGAATAGATCTCTGATAGAAACCTTTAAACCACAACTCATACTTGTACACGAAAAATGGCAAAATGCAGATAGCATAATTAGACAGGTCAACATTCTTATTGACCAAACACTGGCGCGTATTTCAAATAATATCATTACAATAGGCGAACTCTCAACACGAACTGACGGGCTACTGGAAACAACCGGTCTCAAAGCCTTTAGTAAGGAAAGAAGATATATCTGGGAATCCCGCACAACCCGCTTATCGCCAGCATCGATCAGGGGATTTTCAAGAGTGGTTTCAGACGAAAGAAAGATAACCCTGTTTTATTTTGAACACAGCCGGGACCTGTTATCGTTTTTACTTTTTACCGGGATCATTTTCTTTTATTGGATATTTTACAATTTTAGAAGTGCAAAACGGCTGAAGAAGACGGATCAATTAGATCTCATCGGTTTCAAGTTTGTTAGCCCAATACCCATACTAATTTCTTTGATTTTTATGCTAGACCTTGCGCCACTTTTCGATCTGAATGCACCCGCCATTTATATTGAGGCCATTGGTTTTGTATTGATGCTTGCACTAACCGCGCTTTTCTGGAAACAAATGACCCATACCTTGTTTTATACATGGATCGCGTTTATGGCACTTTTTATCGCCTTCTCAGCAACAAGATTTTTAGGCTTTTCCTTTTATATTCAGCGCTGGTGGACGTTCTCCGTTAACCTGGCATCCTGTGCACTTGGAATATATGCTCTCCTGCATTTTGAAAAGCAACTAAGAAAATTTAAAGCTATTTTTTGGGTTTTAGTGCTGTATATACTTTTTAATACGATCGCTATTGTCTGCAACATATTCGGCCGGGTAACCTTAACACAAATATTAGGCGCCACGGCTAACACTGCTCTCTTCCAGGCGGTAGGTTTGACGGTGTTTGTGCAATTGGCTACAGAAGCTTTCCTGTTGCAGATTCAAAGCAGCAGAATTCGCAAACAGTATTCCCAGCATTTTGAATATTCAGGAATTACAAAAGGCATCGCATTGCTGGTTGCCATCCTGGCAATTTTCATTTGGCTGGTCGTATTCTTCACCAACCTTAATTTGTACGATTCATTAAATGACTGGCTCACTAACTTTTTAACTACTCCAAGAGAATTGGGCAGCATTTCCTTTACTTTTAGCGGGGTAATTTTATTTTTAGCAATTATTTGGATCGCTAATTTTTTACAACGATATATTGCTTATTTCTTTGGAGATATTGGCGATGATGAGGCATTCAACAACAAAGGGCCGCGCTCAAGATTATTGATCACCCGCCTTGTCTTGTTAATTGCCGGTTTCCTATTAGCCGTGGCAGCATCCGGGCTTCCACTGGATAAAATTACCGTAATCCTTGGCGCACTTGGCATTGGAATAGGTTTGGGTTTGCAAAATATTGTAAGCAACTTTGTATCAGGCATCATCTTAATTTTTGACCGCCCTCTTCGTATAGGCGACACCGTTGAAATAGGTGATAAAAAAGGGCGTGTAAAAGAAATAAGCGTGCGATCCAGCACGTTGCTCACACCAGAAGGCGCTGAGGTAATTATCCCTAATGGTGATATTCTCTCGCACAATATTGTGAACTGGACGCTTAGTGACAATAACATTCGCGCTAACGTTTCCTTCATGATCCAGGAATTAATAATAGATGATGATAAGAAGCAAGAAATTAAAGAAATGATCCGCTCATTACCAGGTATTGTGGAAACAAAAAGTGCCGAAATATTGTTTAATTCTTTTACTGCAAAATCAATCGAAATGAAAATATTTTTTTGGTGTAAGGATGTTACCAAAACTGAACAACTGCGGAGTGATGTCTACTCTGCGGTCTACAAATATTTACATGACAGAGATATAAAAGTGGTCTGGTAATATCTGCATCGAAGAGACGTGTTCTTACAATTTATAAAACGGCATAAAGGATCCATTTGAAAATATCATACTACCTTAGATTTGGAATGTATTTTTATCAAAATACAGCTTTGGAGGAAACGATAACATAATTTAAACGCAATTCAATAATGAATTTAGGATCAAGAATTTTAATTCTAACAACGGTCAGCAGTTTTTTAGCAATCGGCACAATTGGCTGGAAAAAACATACGATTCAGAAGAAAATTCAAAATGCATCAACGAGTTATGCAGATGGTCTGCAAATGATTCACCCTGATCACATTATTTTTCTTTGGATGGAAAATAAAGACCTAGATTCTATCATAGGCAACAGCAATGCGCCTTTTATAAATTCGCTGGTTGAAAAGGGAACATTATTTACAAACGCTCACGCGATTACGCACCCTTCTTATCCTAATTATGTGGATTTTTTTGCCGGCGATCCTAACGGAGTGAGAGACGATGCCTGCCTTGACTCCACGCATTTATCTACCCCTAATTTATACACTACACTAAAAAAGGTACACAAGTCTTTTGCATGGTATAGTGAAGATCTTCCGGAAAACGGAAGTAAGGTTTGCGAAGCTAATTTATATGCCGCCAAGCATAACCCGACAACCATTTTTAAGAACGTACCACGGCGCGCCAACAAGCGTTTTGCCGAATTACCTTCCAACTATAATAATTTAGAAAATGTGGTTTGCATTAGCCCCAATTTAATACACGACATGCATAGCGCAAGTGTTAAAGATGGCGATGACTGGGTGAAAAAGAATTTGGGTTCGGTTATAAATTGGTGCACAACCCACAACAGTGTTTTCATCGTTTATTTTGATGAAAGCGGCGTGAACCAGGATAATAGAATTCCGGTGGTGGCCATTGGAAAACAAGTGCAGGCTAATTTTAAAACAGATGCACGGTACGATCACTTTAGCTGGACAAAAACAGTTAGCGCCATGTTCCACGCTTCCGATTCGTGGACGGTCAATCTCAGCAATGCAAAACTGGTAACGGATTGTTGGAAGTAATAGCTTTTAAATCATCTATATCAATTTGCGAAATAATTTCATCAGGTATTAAGATTTCAAATTCAAATTCCGGAAGCAATAGCCGGAGCTTGCTTACACCCTTTAATGCATCAAATATCCTTACAAAATCCTGCGCTATTTTGGGCATCATAATTTTCAAATCTGCTGCACTGTCCGTTTCCCGTATTCCTTGCGGATAAATATGATGATCTGTAACGAAAACGTCCGGGAAAATATCTTTTACCGCAACAGCGATCGCGCAGTTTTTTCCAACTGTCTCCGTTTCATCATCATTTAATCCGCAATCTTTGCTTGAAGCAAGTATTTCTTTTGTTATACTTATTTTGAATAATACACCCATAAAATAATTTAAATCTTTCTAAAGTTAATCGTTTTTTCTAACCAAAAGAAACGATTGCTATTTTAATAATATTTCTATTTGCGCCTTCAGAACCTGTTCAGAAATTATTTATTTCAGGTTAGAAATTAATTTTAAAAACTTACAAGAATGAGCACACTTTATATCTGGCGACAAATGGAGAATTTTTAATTTAATTCGATTTTTTATTTTATTTAACTCCATATTATGTGCGGCGTAATTATTTTTATAAATATTAAACAGCCAAAATGAAAAAGATATTTTTTTTAATCGTTATCGTCGGAACATCATTTTTTCAAATCAGTTTCGCCCAGGATAATTCATCATCATCTCCTTTACTCCAGGGATATTTCAACATGAAAAACGCATTGGTAAATGATAATGCTAAAGTTTGTTCGGAGACCGCGCTAAAATTCATAAAGTTATTAAATAATGATAATGTTGAAATGCCTGGAAAAAATACCCGCGGAGCTTTATTAAAACAGGCTACTCAAATTTCCCGTACTGAAAATATTCAGCTGCAAAGAGAATATTTTGCATTACTATCAACCAATATGTATGATCTCGTAAAAGCAGGTAAGCCCAACAAAGAAGCAGTGTATTATGCTTATTGTCCCATGAAAAAATCGTATTGGCTTAGCGAAAGTAAAGACATCAAAAACCCTTATTTTGGTAATACAATGCTTACCTGCGGAAAGGTGACAGAAGTACTTCAATAATAACGTTACAGGGAAATGCTTTCGCATCGTCTTTGCTAAGGTATTGGCACCAACAAACGATTTGTTGACACCTTATGATCTTTGCAGATAGAAAACAAAATGACCATTATTTTTTTTTCTTCATTTTCGTCGAAAGCCTTTATCTGCTCCCACACTTTCGAGAATACTTTTATTAATAACTCGTCTGCTTTTTCGTCAGACTCCACGCGGCTAATCAAAAATCCATATATTTTGGAAGAATATTTTTCGTAAAGAAATTTGAAAAGCGATTGATCGTCTGCAATCATTTTTTTCTTAATTCCTCTACCATGTAACGTAGTTATTAGTTTCATTAAATTAAATATTCCGGGTTTTCCAGAGAATGGCAGCAATCAATATTGTTTTGATTCATTTAATAATCATGCCAATCACTTTTAAAAAAATAATTAACTGCACGGATAACGTTTTACTAACTAATATATTACAAACAAATAGGTAGTGTTCAAAATAAATACATTGTGCATGGCTCAAATAAAACCTTCCATATTGAAACTGAAAGCTGTATATAAGAATAACAAATGCATATCTCCTGTAATTTTAAGCAGTTGAATATTTTGAATGACCGATAACTAGTTTAGAAAAAAAATTTCTTTACATTCTAAGGATATGTAACTAACATAATTTCCATTAAAAATGTTTACCCTAAGACTTATTTTTTTTATTAGAAGAAATTTTTAAAACAGCCCTCATTTACCAGGAATTAGCTTTTAAAAATTTGGATGGGCAATTATCGCCTCTAAAAATCATCTTCTATGGAAGAGTTTTCAAAAAGAAGGGATCATACAAATGTGTGGATTTGAGTTTTTGCTGCAGTAAAAAGTTTCTTTTAAAAGTGCATTTCGCGGCTACGCTTCGAAATTGTGAGGGAAATGGCTGAGTCAAGTGCAATAGACGAAACTGTTATTGTTGAAACGATGTAGCATGAAAGGCAAATTTTATCAAGAAAAATTACGCATCATTGCCAAATCTTAAATGGACAAAAAATTGCCACAAAGATTGCTGGGCGCGGCCAAATCAAGTTTACTTTTTATCATCCTGCGATTTTGAAACAGGCTGCCATTGTGAATGTTCCGTGTTTAGAATGGCTTCTACGCGGGCGACGAAAACACTCTCCTTATCAGCACCGGCAGAACCATACATTCCAATGTTGAATTCGTAATAATAAATCTCTGGTTTTAGTAACTCGTAAGTAGTTCTGTATTTGATCCATAAATCCTGGTATCTGAATGTTTTTAAACCAGTAGTCAAAATGGCAACAATAGACGAAATAACCACCAGCAGTATTTGAACAACCTGTGAGCCAACATTAAAGATTTTAAGTGAATTTGAGGATGTAACTCCGTTGAGTGCGGCAAGTACCGGCGTTAGTGCAGAAAGGATGATTAATATCCACTGAAACTGCTTATACTTCTTTTGATTTTTTGAGGATGACTTGCTATAATAGTCCATTTGTTTTTTATACCTGTTTTCCACGTATTCATCAAATACAGCTTTATCCATTTGGCTAAGTTTGAAAGGAAGATAATAAACTTATTATGTTTTTACAAAAGTTAGAAAACTTACTTTGCGAAAAAAAACGACACAAGGTTTTTCAACAGGTGGAAGTCTATTTTGCCAGCTCATTCCAAGCCACCGCCAATCGCTTTAAAAATATTTTTATTTGGACTACATATAAGCGGGAAAATCCGCCTGGTCTGCAGGCTTGCTATACCAAAGTTTTAAATCACTTTGAGAATAACAAGAAAAACATAACACGAAAATGTAACCGCTATTGATAAGATTTTTTTCAGCACGGCAATATTACTTTTTATGGTTGAAAAAACACTTTTAAATATCATTTGCTAATCTATGGTAACCATTGCTTTTATTAAATCGTTTGCAGTATAAAACCATGTTTCGAACGCCGTCTTCAGATCGTCAAACAATAGTTGATGCGTGATAAAAACCGAAGCATCTACCAAGCCATTTTTTATTGATTTAATTACATATTCAAAATCTTCCCGCGTGGCATTTCGGCTACTCATTAACGTTGCCTCACGTTTGTGAAATTCAGGATGGCTAAAACTTATCTCTTCTTTTTGCAAACCAATCAATACAAATCTGCCACCATGCGCTAAATATTGTAAGGCATTATTAATCGCTTTTTTATTTCCAGTAGCGTCAATTATTACCGTTGGCATGTCGCCTGATGTTATATCCTTTATTTGTCTAAATAAATTTTCATCATAAGCATTGAGCGTGTAATCAATCTTCAGTTTTTCTTTACAAAAATTCAGACGGCTTTCGTTTATATCAAGCGCTATAACTTTAGCGCCGGCTATTTTGGCAAATTGCATGGCACCTAAGCCAATTGGGCCAGCGCCGATTACCAAAACAAATTCATCTTTTATAATTTTCGCGCGTCGTACGCCGTGAGCCCCTATTGCCAGTGGTTCTATCAAGGCAAGTTCGTCATAACCCAATCCCACACTTTTTACCAATGCGTGCGATGGAACGGAAACATAATCTTGCATTCCACCATCAATGTGAACACCAAAAACTTTTATATCTACACAACAATTCGGTAAATTATTTCTGCAGGCAATGCATTTTCCGCAATTAAAATAAGGAATAAAAGTAAGCGCTTCTCCAGGCACAAAACTATCGGCTCCATCCGCTTCTATTAAGTCAGCAGCCAATTCGTGACCCA
>JBBRSV010000060.1:0-26500 GCA_038245055.1 Chitinophagales bacterium
AAACAATACAAGCTCACCGCAAACGTATTCGCTCCCCCGTAACTACACATCGGTGAATGCCAGCACACAAAACGGAAAAATAACGCTCGCGCCTTATGCAAGTGCGGCGTTGATTTACAATGGGACCACTGCTCGCCACGGAAAAGCACTATCCATTATAAGAGGAAATGTAATAGTTAAATGAGAAAAGGACGAAATACCTTTTCATTAAATTATCGGCGCCTGATATTCCTGATAACATGGCCGGCAACGGCTACAGTTTTGCCTGCCGTATTCATCAACCAGCCACCTTGTTCCTTTGGAAATTTATTTATTTCTTCCAATAAATTTAGAGTGGCTTGTGTAAGGGTGAGGCCGTTGTCAATTACTGAAGCAGGATTTTTTACAAAATCTGCAATAGTCCCTGAAGCGATGTTTTTACCACCCTGCAACAATGATTTTAAAATAAAATTTGCATTGAGTGCTTTTTGAGAAGGGTAGGTGCCTTCAAAAATACCCGCAATAGTATCTGCATATTCTTTATCTTCTTTTGCACGGGATATCATCACACTTAAGATTTTCATCCAGACGGGTGTTAGTGTTTTATTGCGGGCAAATTGTACTAACAGGTTAGATAATGCAAAATCATACCCCAACTCTTTGTCTACTTTTTTACGATAGTGAAACAACGAAGCTGCAGAAAAATCATTCTTCTTACAACATTCTTCTAAAGTTTCCGCAGCCCATCGTGCGCTTAACAAAGCATACTGAATTCCATCGCCACTTAACGGATTGATCAACCCGGCAGCATCACCTACCAACAGAAACCGGTTGCCGGTAAGAATGCTTTTGGGGTTAAAAAATTTAAGTATCCACCCATCCATTTTGCCTTCCGGTTTTCCCATGCCGACACGCTCTTTAATGTCAGCGTTATTTTTTAAATGACCCGCGAGCAAACTTCTAATATTAGCAGGCTTATGCGGGAAGGTAGCTGAAATGGCCGCCATTCCTATGTTTGCACCGCTCGGCCCTTTTGGAAACAGCCAGTAAATGCCCGGAAAACTATCCTCGGTAAAATAAATATCTACGCGATCAGTCGGCCCGTTTACATTTTCATAATAAGTTCTCAGGCCCAGTAATTGAAATTCATCAGCATGTTTACCTCCCTGGATTTGCCTTGCTACAACTGAATTACTTCCGTCGGCACCAACTATAATTTTGGCTGAGATTTGTTTGGAGGCAGACCCTTGTTTTAATTGGGCAATAACGCCTGATGACGTAGTTGTATAATTAATCAAACGGCTATCTTCCAGGTATTGCGCGCCGGCCTTTGTTGCCGTTTCATATATCCAGTTATCCAACTCGATACGTGGAATGATGCGCGCATGAAAAGGCAGGTTTTCGGGCTTTGATAAATCAATAAATACCTTATCATTTTTTATGAATAAACCCACCTTGCTTATTTCGTTAGCCATCGAAAATTTCTTCCATTTTTTTATACCCATTGCATTTAGTTCGGCCAACGCTATAGGACTTACGCCGTCGCCACATATTTTATCACGGGGAAAACGTTGTGCTTCCGCAACCATTATTTTCACCCCCTTTTTCGCCAGGTGATAGGCCAATGCACTTCCCGCCGGGCCACCGCCTGCAATTAATACATCACAATCATATTTACGTGTATGCTTTATAATTACCATATTAATAATCCCTGTTGATCATATAAAGAATAATACTTTCTATAAACGATTTGTCGGTTGAATCAGGCAATTTGGAAAACAACGTGTAAAATTCCTTGATGGCTGCACCGGCCATATACTTTGAAATATTCTTTGAATAAATGATACTGCCATATTGGTGCATCAGATCTAATATCCATGATGCTGTTTCATTTTTTCTCTCACGGATGGGGAGCGAAAGAAATTTTTTGATGACCAATAATTCTTTACTCGTGCAATGTTGCAAAAGGTGTATGAGCATCAGTGTGCGCTTGCCTTCGATAATATCACCGCCAATTTCTTTGCCATATTTTTTTTCTTCAGCAATAAGATTCAAAATATCATCCTGCACCTGGAATGCAGTGCCTATAAAATAGCCAAGCCGGTTAAAACTGTCAGCATCAACATTGCCATGACTGCCGATTATTGCGCCAATTCTTATAGGATGAATGCACGTGTACCAGCATGTTTTTTTTAATATCATGCGGAGGTAGTCGTCATCATTTAATGTGCAAATATTATCTTGTCGCCAGCCAAGTTCCAAAGCTTGTCCCTCTACCGATTCAGTGGTCATGTGCATGACCTCAAGGAAAATTTTTTCAGCAATTCTCGGACCTAATTTTTCTTTGTTTTTAAACAATGGATACAGGCCAATCACATTCATAGCATCGCCCACATTTATCGCAATAGCCTGGCTGCTGTATTGATGCATGGTTGGTTTATTGCGCCGGTAAATACTTTCATCTTCCACATCATCATGTATCAAAAATGCATTGTGCAATAACTCCAGCGTGATCGCAGAATTTAAAGCAAGGTCAGTAGTACCTCCAAATGCTTTACAGGTGGCAATACATAATCCCGGGCGAAAGCCTTTGCCTCCACGGTTTGGATAATCAGCCATGAGATCATATAAATATTTCCGCGGCTCTTTATCCGGAATAAAATGACGGATACCCTTCAACGTTTCAGCGCCATATTTTGCCAGCATCTCCTTCATCAAGACTTCGTACATGATTACTGTTTTTAAACCACTTCAATATTGATCATAGCCTTTATTAACGGGTTCTTCAAATCTGTAAATAATGAAGTATAATGACCCGGTTTGCAGGCGGCAGGAATGTTGATGCGAATAACAACTTCTTTGTTTTCGCCCGGTTGAAGAACTACAGATACCGGCCTGATGCTAATATTCCGTAAAGGGATTTTTTCTTTAAGAGGGCCCGCCAGGTCATTTTTTTGCAATTGAATTTTTACAGGAATCAGGGACTCGTCATCAGAAAGATTCAGGTATAAAACTGCCGTTGCACCGGGCTTTAACGCTTCATCCGGTTGTAAAATGGTAACGCCGCTGTTTTGTTTTTTTTCACCGGGAGCTTCAGTAAATCTTATATCGTTTGTTTGTTGTGCAACATTATCTGACAATACTTTTAATTGCGATGAGAGCGCAATAAAACCATCAAGAAAAAGGTCTACTACTTCATGCGTGTCTTTGCGAATCCGGTTCAGCAGATTCTCGGGATTACTTCTTACGTCATCAACATTAATAACTTTCTTTTCAATTTTTTTAGCTGCTAATATTCCGGCTGCAATTTCTGTTTCCAAAACATTCACGGCAGAACTTAATACACGTTGCGCATTATTCAGCATGTTATTTGGATTCAATACATCAAACAAATCATCTGTAAGTGTTTTCTTCTGTTCGTTATTTAGACCTTGACTTTTTCCTGCCATTGGGAGCTGTTTTGGTTGGATTTTCTTTTACATTTAAACGAATAGAAAAATGGGCAGGCTCAAACCCCTGCACTTTTACGTTGCTTATATAAACCCCGGGTTTTGTGGTAAATGGAATGGCAATGTCAATATTGATCCTTTGCTGCTCACCTGCAGCTAAGGTGAAAGACTGCGGGCTAAAACCGGTAATAAAATTTTCTTCAATCAGATCATCAAAACTAAAAACATAGGGCGAATGGATGAGCGTACATAATACAGCTTGCTGTTTAATATTGTCCAATAAAAATGAAATAGAAATATTGCTGCCGGCGTTGGCTTCTGCATCTAAAACAAAAGAAGGTGCGGGCATACCTGTTGTTGCTGTTGTAGCTTCCGGGCTTGGTGTTGACTGCCCGCCAACTTTTTGAACCATTGAAACACCAAGGTCTACCATATTTTTCAGGTACTGAATATTTAACTTTGTATAGGCGTTGAAGGCTTCTGTTAGAAAATTTGCCTGGAAAATGTTTGTCGCTTTTTTTTCGCCTGGTGTCGTAATCCCGCGAAGAATGCGAGAGCCTTCATTCATAAAAACCTTATTGGCTTCTATCGACTTATTTACGAGTTCTTCAATATCTTTTGCCAAAGAATTTTCCTTATCCATATTGATTTATTTTCCGGCGATAGATAATACATTCGTACCAGGCAACCTGTTAACGGTTGGCTTTTCGCAATAATAATGGTCTTTCCAACTTTGCCACTTTAGGCGGTACTGTTGTTCGCTATGAGGCGTTACAACGGTAGCCTTTGGATCTTCGACTAGAAGGGCAAAACAAATATTCTGATTGATTTCTTTTTCACGCAGCACAATCTCTGTTGTATAAGTTGAGCCATTTTTAAAATTCGATAAATCGACTATCATCAAAACCCTTTCACTTCTACCCGGATCAAGCGTTACAGAATTTTTATTTAACTCCGGTTGCGAAGGGGCAGCCGTCCCGTTTTCATCATTTAGCCCGCGTACACCTATACGATATGTTTTTGTTTGATTACAATCATTTTTCACCATAAATGGAATGATGATTCTTTCACCTTCCAGGGCACTCCTCGTAATTGATGCAATGCAATGAGGCGGGCAGGATTCCTCGGGCGGACAACAATCACAATTGCCGGTATTGAGCTTTGGGATTTGAATAAGCGGCACGCCATTTTTGATAATCGATTTATTAACAGCGCTGATATTATTTATAAATCCTTCCATCATTGGTTTTAATGTTGACACAGAAAGATTGGTGAGCTGCTGAAAATTATCAGTTAGCATTTTTTGAATGTCAGCGGTTGTAGTTGATTTGCTGTCCATAATTATTGAGCTTTTATTTATTGGTTTTGCGATTTTATTTGATAGGTGATTTCATTATCCCAAAACCGCATATTGCCTTCATAATCTTTACCTGCATCGGCGTTATCCGGCATGGTAATATCAAGATGCACCGTCATCGTTGCTCCGGGCTGAACCGTTTGCCCGCATTCCTCAATGTTTGCCGCCGCCCAATCAGGCAAATACCGGCTTACGTTTCTTGCTATTTCATCCATAGTTGGTAGATAACCTTCAGCGCCTTTACTTCGCAACGCAAATCCGAACGCACGGCATACCAGGTCCATATCAAGTGCAGCCACATGCTTTACGTCAGGAACCTGGAAAGGTAAATTGCCAACATTCGTTAAAGTAATTTCTGCGGTATGTTTTTTTCGCGGTTCGGCACCAACAAATGAAAAATTAAGTGGATAAATATTAACCTGCATGTGTGGCTGCACAATCATTTTTACCTTTCTTTCTATGCCGCCAATTAGCAGCATGCTTTCATAAGTTCCGGGAGGGGTATGTGCCGGCAACTCATGTGATATTTTTTCCAGCTTTTGTTCTCCGGGTTTTAACCTGCTTCCAATTCTTAGGCTGGAACTATTTCCAAAAAAATTTCCTTTGCTGGTATCATGTTTCAATGAAAGTGTTTTTACACTCAGCAAGTCTTCAGTACCGTTGCGCAAAGAAATATAGCCTCTTAAGGCAGATGGCGGCCCGTTAAGAATTACTTCTTCATCATCTGTATTTATTTTCTCGTGAAAAGCCTCTGCAGTAACCTTGAGCATTGTATAAAATTTATTGCTGAAAATTAATTACCTGGTGGGTTGGCCGTGCGTTGCGCTAACCATTGGCATTGGATTCAGGGAAAGGCCGTGTATCAGGTTCACAACAATCGGTTTCACAGTTTTCCGCTGCATTCGGAACGTAAGGTTCGGTTATTATTTGCGCTTCACCACTCATGCATACACTAAACATTTCCACGCCAAAAATTTTAAAACACACATTGGAGTAATTGGGCACATGTACCCTCACTTTCATCATGTCTTTTATATCCTGCAAGGTAAATCTTGGAAGATTTAATATTTCTATTTTGCTATCCGTGGCCACCGGTTGTGCGGCATCACCCTTTAAGGTCAATACATTATCAGTATCAAGTTTGCCGGAAACAATTGTTTGAAGACTGCCCGAATGCCTCGCATCGAAACCTCCTTCGAGATTAGAATTTAGCGTTCCGTCAATTGTTGAATCGATATCAAAAATTTTTTCCGGGTATAGATGATGATCAAATGAAGGTGGAATTTTGGGAACACTCATGGTAGAAATGTTTATTGGGGTTTAAGAACGAAGACACTAATACTTAGTAAATATAATTTGTAAAAAAGATTTTTGCAAGCGTTGGCGTTACAAAATGCATAATTTTTTTGAATGGATCCTTTAAGTATTATTTTAATCGCATAAGAAATTAGACTATATATTCATTGCAATCCTGTAGAAGCCGGATTTGTTACGAAAGGTGAAGAATGGAAATATAGCAGCGCGTTAGCTTATTATGGTAGGTGAAGACTTTGAGAAATTATGAAGCTGGAAACTTTGATAATATAATGTGCTTTCAAGGCACAGATACTCAGCCGCACAAAAAGTCATGCTGCATATCTGCGCCAGTATATAAAAATCTCAAATAAAAATGAGCTACTAAAGGGATGTCCATATTAGGGCAATGGATTTACAAGGCACATTCTTTCTTATTTGTAAAGCAATAATTATTGAAAAGAAAAGATCTGAATGCCCAAAAATTAAACTGCCTCATTTTAGTGAGGCAGCTTAATTTATTATCAGTAAAGTCAGTGTAATTAACTTGTTTGTAATTGCTCTTCCAGTACGGGGTAATCGGTATAACCTTTTTCGCCAGGAGTGTAAAAGGTAGCAAAATCTGGTGTTGAAAGTTCAGCTCCAAGAGTAATGCGCTTCACAAAATCGGGATTGGCTATGAAGGGCCTTCCAAAGGCAACGAGTTCGCCCTTGCCGGCTTCCAGGTCGGCTTCTGCACGAGCTGCATCATAACCACCAGAGAGTATCATGGTTCCTCCGAAATTTTCGCGTATGGCCGCTTTTATGCTGTGCGGTACTTCCGGTGCGCCCATTGACGAATGATCCACCGTATGAATATAAACAATGCCGATTTCACCAAGGCCTTTGGCCAGATGTGTGTATTGCGCCTCTGTATCTGTATCTGGCACGATGTCGTTAAATACACCATAAGGAGATAATCGGATGGCAGTTTTTTCTTTGCCAATGGCATCAGCAACTCCGGCTGCAACTTCAAGTACAAAGCGGTTACGATTTTCATAGGAGCCGCCATATTTATCGGTACGCTGGTTTGAAGCCGTATTTAAAAACTGCTCAAGAAGATAACCGTTTGCGCCGTGTAATTCCACACCATCGAAGCCTGCTTCCATAGCGTTTTTAGCAGATTGTACAAATTCCTGTATCAATGCTGCTACATCATCCGTTGAAACTTCTGCAGGCGTCGGTAATGGCTGCATTCCTTTCTCGTCAGTGTACATTTCTGTGTTGCTGGCGGGGATAGCCGACGCACCAATTACGCTGGCACCATCGGGTAAATTATCAGGATGAGAAATACGGCCGGTATGCATAAACTGGATGAAAATATGACCGCCTTTTGCATGAACAGCGTCCGTTACTTTTCTCCATCCTGCCACTTGTTCTTTACTGTACATACCCGGTATGCGCGCATAGCCAAGCCCGTCTGGTGACGGTGATACACCTTCTGTAACGATCAGGCCTGTTTCAGCCCTGTCGCTATAATATTCAGCCATTAGTTCATTTGGAGTATTGTCGATTGCACGGCTGCGCGTCATCGGTGCCATCACAATCCTGTTTTTTAAGTTAATTGCTCCCAGCTTGAATTCGCTGAAAAGCTTTGGATAAGATTTGCTCATGTTGATTTTTTATTTGTTTAACTATTTGTTTACTTTATGCGAATGAAATAAAACATTACCTTTACTTGCAATTTGCAAGTGCAAACATAAGGCCAAACTTGCAAAATGCAAGTGATTATGAAAAATAATAACGAAGAAATATGCAGGCGCTCTCAATGCGCCATTAATATAGCCCTGGAAACTGTGGGCGATAAATGGTCATTGCTCATTCTTCGTGATTTGATGTTTACCGCAAAGCGGTCTTATGGGGAATTGCAGTCTTCCGAAGAAAAAATTGCTACCAATATTCTCGCCTCCCGCTTGTTGTCCCTGGAAGCGAAAGGCCTTATAAGAAAAGCTACAGATCCGCAAAACGGCAGGCGCAGCTTATATTATCTTACTGAAAAAGGAATTGACCTGTTGCCGGTAATAATTGACCTGCGGATATGGGCGGAAAAACATGATCCTAACGCAGAAGGTTGTACGCAGGCAATTAAACTCACAGAAAAGAACCGGGTTGGTGTTTTGTCAGGTTATATAAAAGCCCTTAAGGTGGTCCATGGAGTGAAAGCTACAAAGAATTTACGCTCCCAAAAAAGTTAAGCAGCACTTTATTTTCACGCAAATACATTTTCAAAATCTATTAAAACTTCCCTTTCTTACCGGAGTTTTTCTTTGAAAAAATCAATCGTGCGTTGCCAGGCAAGGTCTGCTGCCGCTTTGTCGTAACGGGGAGTTGTATTATTATGAAAGCCATGATTTACATTGGGATAAATATATTCAGTGTATGCTTTACCGTTAGCTTTTAGCGCGGCTTCATAAGCAGGCCAGCCGTCCGTCATGTGTGCATCGAGAGCGGCATAGTGTAGCAAAAGCGGCGCCTGTATTTTTGGTACATCTTCTGCAGCAGGCTGCATGCCGTAAAATGGCACGGCCGCTGCAAGGCCGGGGAGGCGCACGGCCATCATATTGGCAATTCCTCCTCCAAAGCAAAAACCCACCACACCCACTTTTCCATTACAATCTTTACTATTTTTCAGGTAGTAATAAGCATCTATAAAATCTTCAAGCATCTCATTTTTATCTCTTTTACTTTGCATTTCACGACCTGCATCGTCATTGCCGGGATAGCCACCGAGCGGGGTAAGAGCATCAGGTGCTATCGTGATAAAACCCGCCAGCGCCGCTCTCCTTGCCACATCTTCAATGTATGGATTCAAGCCCCGGTTTTCATGTACCACTACAATACCGCCGAGTTTTTCTTTTGCATCTGCAGGCATACACAACAAAGCCTTTATATCACCACCACCTTTGGGCGAATTGTAATGAATATATTCTGATTTTAGCCCCGGATCATCGGTTTTCACTTGTGTGGTAGTTTCATAATCAGGCATCATCGCGCTCATGAGAGCAGTTACCGTAAGGCCTCCTACGGCATAGCCTGATAATTTTTGTACAAAGTCACGCCTGCTTAGGCGGTTGTGAGCATAGTCATCATATAGATCAAACACTTCCTGTTTGATGTCCTCTTTTTTGATTGCGTTCATGGTGTAAATTTGTAATTAAGTTAAGCAATTATCGTGCAACGAATATCACTTACACATTGTGAAAAACATCTTCTCATTTTTCTCCCGAACTTCGAGGTTAAATATTAATTCATGAGCGGTATAAAAGTAATTATCACTGGCGCTACAGGCATGGTTGGCGAAGGGGTATTGTTTGAATGTCTTCAAAATCCAGTGGTGAGCGAAGTATTAATCCTTAATCGCCGCCATTATGAAATGAGCCATCCAAAGCTGAAAGAACTTATTGTTCCTGATTTTTTTCAGATAGCTAATTTTGCGGATAGCCTGCATCGTTATAATGCCTGTTTTTTCTGTGCGGGCATAAGCTCCGTGGGGATGAAAGAAGATAAGTTTACCCGCATTACCTACGATACCACGATGGCTGTTGCAAACGCACTACTTGCTGTGAATAGTGAAATGGTATTTACTTATGTTTCTGGCTCTCATACAGATAGTAGTGAAACGGGCAGGCTTATGTGGGCACGGGTAAAAGGCAAAACAGAAAATGATTTGGCAAAACTGGGCTTTAAGGGGGAATATAATTTCCGGCCGGGCATAATGCAGCCTTTTCCGGATCAGAAGAACTGGAAGGCCGCTTATAAGATTATTGTAAAGTTGATAAAGGCAGTCTCTCCAAAAAGTGTTATTACCATGCATGAACTGGGACTGGCAATGATCAATACCGTAAACAGCGGCTATTCGAAAAATATATTGGAGGTAAGGGACATTAAGGAACTTGCCAAAGCATAAGGTTTGCAGTGTTAACTGCAACTTCGTAAGAATATTTAAAACCTTCTTTAATGTCCCAGCGGGGTTTTCATTTTCATAAAATATTCACGAGTCAAAAGTAAGCATTCGAAAATGAAAACCCGATGCATTTGTAGAGTCGAAATTATACTGACCGTTGTTCGTTAATTTAGCAGGATTACCATAAAATATAAGCACGCGGAAATTTGTTATCATCTTAAATGTTGTAAAACCTTCTTTCCGTTTTCATTATTTGGATTAAGTGCCACTGATTTCTGATACATTTTAATTGCATGCACTTTATAACCGTATTTCAATAAAGCTTCTCCATAGCTGTCAAAAGCATTCCAACTTGCTGGAAATAGTTGAGTGTTTACTTCAAAGATCCGAAGTGCTTCTTCTTTCTTACCCATATTGAGGACACTATAGCCAATACGATTAAATTCAGCTTCTTTGAGGTAGTGTTTAGCTGTATCCTTTATCAATTGAGTTAATACTGTTGAGGCTTGTTTTGATCCTTTTTTTAATATCGTTTTTCCAAATTGTTTGGCAATACTGTTATCGGGCAGGGTATTAATATAATTTTCCTCTTTCAAATTCCTGTAATGGTGGGCGTACATTTTTTTTATCATCCAGTCCTTCCCATTTTCTTTAATCCATGTAGCCTCATATTGACCGGCAAGTTCTAAGGTATCACCATTTTCAATCCTAACAACCTGCACATAAGATCCTGACTGAATTGCTGAATCTCCTCCGAAGAAAGTATGCAGGGGATAGGTTTCATATTTTAAAACATGAGCGCCCTTAAATGATCTCAATAACTTTCGGATTTGTTCTCTCCCAACAATTGAGGTTTGATTTTCACCTTTAAGCTCTGCATTTGCAGTAAACATACCAGCAACCGAGTCATAAGACCCTTTTAAAACCAACTGGTCATAATGATTCATTGAACGGTCAATTTCCTGTGATTGCGCCTGAATTTTGTAGGGTATGCATAAGGAAAATATTACTGTAATTCCAAAAATTATTAATGCTTTCTTTTTCATTTCTTGCCTATGATTTGGTCTTCCACTTTCGAAATTAAAAACATTTACTAATAGGAAAAGATTCGCCGGTCTGGTGTTCGTGCTGATGATTTTGAAGCCCGGCATCACCAACATCAGTTTGAACCCATTGCACAATTTATCTTATACTTTCCAATGTTTCTTAAATATTGCGATTAATGAAACTCAGTGCAGCACGTCTTTTATATTTACGGTCTCTACGATTAGCCAACTAGGTTCTTGCATTTTTAAAAGTTGCTAAGGGTAGCCAGGGCTTTTGTCTATTGTTCTAAATGTTGTAGGCAGGACAATCGAAATTATTTTAGTCAAAGTATGGAAGCCGCCATGATGTGGTAGCATAATCGGAGAGTCTTGTCTGCCTATTGTCCAAAGTGTTAGGTGTCCAATCTGGGGCAACTATTTGCTTTGGCATTGCATATTGACTGGTTTGATAAATCGCTTTTTTTGCTTCAAAATCCTTTGTCCCACATTCTCTATTCTTGTCATCTTCTAATAAAGTATAATTCCCAAGTCTGTAGACTAAAGATTCTTGAATTGAAACAGGAAAATTGGCAACCCACTCATCACCTGCATTTTCGGGTAAAATATGCTCAATAGTTGCGGGGCTATCCTCATAATCTGTATCTGTTTGAGCCAAATGATTTTCAATTTCAAATAGAATATACCGTACTAATTTTTTACCTCTTTTTGTACTTATGGCCGTAGTTGAAAAATCGTTTTTAAAATCTTTGTCACTAGTATACAGTGCCTTTACTTCTTTTGCAATTAATGACGCTGTTGTCAATTCTTTGTTGCTGATTTTTATCGCTGCTTTGTTATAAACGTCCTCCTTTAAATTTGTATGTAATCCTCCTATAATTGTATAGCGGAATGTAATTACACTTACTACTCTTAAAACTTTTGTGAATTCTTCTGTAGTGAGATTATTATATGAAGCTAATAAAAGAGGTAAAGCCTGTTTCTCTTTAAATAATTCTATTTCTTTAATTCTTTTCTTTTGGTCCCTTTGTCCAATCCAAAATGGGTCTGAAGAATTTGACAATGCATTGTACAGTTGTGCGTTTCGCTCTAATTCATCTAAGAGGTCAATAACTTTTGGAGATGTTTTTACAACATCCTTCATAGCCCGAAATAAATATTCTTGCCTAATAAGTTTATTTTTTGAAATCCAGTAATGGCGAAGGAATGCGGGGAAATTGTCTAAACCGACAGTGTCAACAATTTTACGCCATTTTTCTTTAACATGGTCTAAATCGACTTTTGTAGATAATGAAAATAAGTAATTCTTCAATAAATCTGTAACAGTTAAACTAACACCTCTTGAATTCAAAGTTTCAAAAACTGTATATGCGCTAAGTTCATCTTCCACTACAATTTGGATAAACATCATTCTTTCGGCAACTTGTTTGTTTAGGAAATTTGCTAGGTCTTCTCCATTTTCATTATTTTGAAAATGTGTTGTTATTTTCCCTAGAAAAAAATTATACGCTTGCCATAGTAGTTTGTCGGAATCGCCTAAAGTTTTTTCATTTAATGGCTGCCTGAAAACCATTAAATGAGTTTGAAAGAAACTATTATTATTTTCATTTAATTCAAGCTTTGCAGAATAAGTTAAGGAACCGGGGTCTTTGTCCCCAAGAAATTTTCTGGTAAGAAGGGATACCCTTTCAACATTATTATCCTTATCAATATTCTTATAAATTAAGGTCTGAATTGTTTTAATTGTGGCTAACACTATTAAGGTCAAAGTTGAAAGCCTTTGTTGCCCATCTATAACACTGTATGTTTTATCTCCTTTATTTTGTAACACTATTGAACCCATGTAATGAATACTGTCGCCATTCAGTACGTTTAGAATATCTGCCCATAAATCTTCCCAATGGTCTTGTTTCCATGAATAGTCTCTTTGATATGACGGAACTTTATAGACTTTGCCATTGCCTATTATATCACTGAGACTTACCGTACTTGTGTCGAGTAAATTAGTTACTGCCATAAACTGCAAAGATACCGTTTTATTCGTTTAGGGTGTCGCCCATGCTTGCCTGCAACCCTCACGACTGTTGTTATAATATGTAGGCATCAATTTTTTTTATTATTAATAATTAATTATTTAGCATTATACTTTTCGTATTGCCGATAGTACAATCCGATTTTCGCTTCATAATTTATACCCATCTTATTTTATAGGTATAATCACAAACGTGTACTTATAATCTTTATACTCCATCCTGTATTTTTCTAACGGCCAGGTTCCCCATGAATTAATACCTCCAACGCCAGTTTGGTTCAGATCAATATTCATTATCGACATAGCCCTTTCCTTAAGTTCGCCGGCATGAGCATTGTGTTTTTCCAATCCTTCATCGAGGTCTTCATCTAAAAAATGCCGCGCAGAAATATTTAAAACTGTATCACCACTTATCATGATGCCCTTGCCACTTTTGTCGAACAATTTTACCCAACGCACATCTGTTTTGTTACCTGTCTCCTGCGGGCGGACATACGGAACAAATTGGTCCCGCACACTTCCCGTATATATTCCGACAAAAGCATTGTCTTTCCTGTCCATATAATTTTCCCCGGGGCCGCGGCCATACCATTCCAACAGATCGAATATTTTTGGCAGCATCATTTGCATGCCGAATTTAAAAAGCATTGGGACCTTTTTGGATGTATCAGCCCGCATGGCTTCTGTTACTTTAATAATTCCTTCGCCATTCATTTCATAGCTAATGTCCAGCATGGCATATACATCCGGCAAGGAATAATGCATACGCATCTTTATATTCTTGCGATTGGAGGAATCAAGATCAAAGCCCAGCAATACATAATTATGGCTTGCGCGCTTCCAATTTAGCAACGTCTTTTGAAGTCCCGCTCCATAGTCATTATCGGTAGGTGGGCGCCAAAAGTTTGGTTTTAAGCTGTATCCATTTTTAAGATAGTTAATATTGTTCACCGCGTATTGATGCAATAAGCCATCGTTTCGACTGAAGGCAAATTGAACAGTATTATTACCAACTTTAATTAAACTATCGGTCATGTGTACCTGTAAATTCCTTGCAAGGGCAATCTCCGGTAGAGACGGGTGATGACTGTAAAGCGTCAATTGATCTTTCGCCGTTTCCCAATTTGCCGGTATCAATCCTTCTGCACGTTTTGTTTTATAATAAACATTCAGAAAAATTTCCCGGTAACCAACCCTGGGCAATGGATAATGTAAATCTATCAATGCAGAGTCCCCCGCACCCACGTTAAGGTTTTCAACCTTTCCCTGCCCAATTACGTTTCCGTCGCCAACCAATTCCCATTGCAGGTAAATATCGCTAAGATCTTTAAAGAAATTTTCATTGTACACTTTAATCTTCCCTGTCATAATATCTGATGGAAAAGTAAAGACGTTTTGATAGAACTTTTTAACTTCCAGCATTGAAGGATGCAGTGAGCGGTCGGGCGCCACCAACCCGTTGCAGTTAAAGTTGTCATCGCTGGGCATGTTCACACCATAGTCGCCACCGTAGGCCCAGATGGTATCGCCCTTGTCGGTAATTTTTTGAAAGCCCTGGTCTACAAAATCCCAAATGTATCCGCCCTGCATGTGCGGATAATATTTTCGTATGGTATCCCAATAATCATTGAAATTGCCTTCCGTATTTCCCATGGCGTGAGCATATTCCACGAGGATAAATGGTTTGTGATTGCTGTTGTTGTCAAACTTTACATGATGCACCATATCATCAGGCGAAGGATACATCGGGCAATAAACGTCAGAGAACGAAGTACTGCTTGCCGGCTCATATTCTACCGGCCGCGATGGATCGCGATGCTTGATCCAGTGATAGCATTTCTCAAAATTTATACCCATGCCTGCCTCATTACCCATTGACCAGATTATAATACAGGGATAATTTTTATCCCTTTCTACTGACCTCGTATTTCGCTGAAAATGTTGAAGGAACCAATCCGGTTTTTTAGATAATGAATTTGCCCCAAAGCCCATTCCATGCGATTCCAGGTTGGCTTCAGCTACTACATATAGTCCATATTTGTCGCACAACTCATACCAATAAGGATCGTTAGGGTAATGAGAAGTACGCACCGCATTGATGTTATTTTCCTTCATGATACGCACATCCTGCTCCATTCTTTCCCTGCTCACTAACTGCCCGGTTAACGGATCCATTTCATGGCGGTTAACGCCTTTTATCAATATTGCTTTGCCGTTTACATATAACACACCATCTTTTATTTCAACTTTTCTAAAACCTGTTTTCTGGGGAATAACTTCCAGCGTTTCACCTTTACCGTTAGTTAAGGTAATAAGTAGGTTATATAAGTATGGAGTTTCTGCTGTCCATTCTTTTGGGGCAGTTACAGAAAATGAAACATTTTTAAATTGATTGGAATCAGCTAATGAGATTGTTTTATTTTGAAGTGATGTGCCGGAAGAATCTGACAATTCAAAACTTGCTTTATAATCTTTTAAGTTTCGGTCATTGTTATTTAAAAAATCGAGGCTGATATTAAGTGTTCCGTTCTTGTAATTGTCAACCAGGTCAGGAATAACCTGCAAGTCGCGGATATGAATTGGGTTGCGGGCATTCAGTTCTACATCGCGGCAAACGCCCGCCAGGCGCCACATATCCTGGTCTTCAATATAGCTTCCGTCGCTCCAGCGATATGCCTGGAATGCAATTAAATTTTTTTGCCCAACCTTTACATATTTAGTAATGTTGAATTCGGCCGGCAATTTACTGTCTTCACTATAGCCAACCCATTGCCCGTTTACCCACAAATAAAAACACGAACGCACGGCGCCAAACTGGATATAAATATCTTTTCCTTTCCAGTTTTTATCAATTAAAATTTCTTTACGATAAGAACCAACGGGATTATATTGTTCCGGAACCTGTGGAGGATTGGGCTTTATGAGGTAACCAAAATCATACTTGATGTTAGTATATATCGGTATGCCATATCCGTTCATTTCCCACATGGCTGGCACCGGAAAGTTAACCCAATGACTATCATCATAATTCGTTTTCCAAAAAGCTAATGGCCGGTTAGCAGGTTTATCAACCCAATTAAATTTCCAATCTCCGTTTAATGATTTAAAATATTTCGATTTAGTCCGGTCAAGCTGCAAAGCGAGTTGCTTATTTTCATAAGCAACGAAGGTAGCATGCATCGGTTCGCGGTTGTACTCGTTCTTAAATTCATCTTGCCAAAAGGCTGGCGGTTCCTGGGCTTGCGCTACAACTGTTCCGAAAGAAAGGAGAAAGAAAATGGCAATTTTTATTTTTTTCACTCGGTATTTTTTGTATTAAGATAATCGAACTGGAGAAATTTTAATTGAATTTAATTTGCTTTCAAAGGAAAGCACTTTTTACCGCGGTATTATTCTAATTTGTTATAATAACCGCTTCGGCACTTTTTAATCCTTTACCACTAGCCGTCACCGTTATTTTTCCTGCGTTGCCTTTGGGACGCACAATAAGCAAGCATTTTCCACGGAAAGTTTTATGCTTTGGTTGTTGAAAGCTCTCCATATCTGACGGATTCGCATTTGCAGTTGCAATAATTTCTCCTGCGCCTTTAATGCTGAAATCCAGCGGCAGCATGGCATTTGGAACCAGGCGGCCCTGGGCATCTACAGTTTCTGCGGTAATATAACTTAGGTCGTTGGCATTTGCGTGTAGGGCATTTCGGTCAGCCGTTAGTCTTATTTTTGCAGGGTCGCCTGCGGTTTGCAATATTACAGAGTCAACGGCGACGCCGTTCTGCAAGGCAATTGCTTTAAGTGTTCCGGTTTGATAAACTATATTAAAGGAGGCTGTAAGTTTTGTTTCCTCCGACACATTTTCTTCCCCGATAGTTATGCCATTTAGTTGCAGCCGCACCGCTGGATATTTTGTGTACACGTGCACCTGGAGCGTTTTTCCTTCAGCACCTGCAAAATTATAGGAAGGCAATTCATCCGGCCAGCCCCAGGCGCTTACTGCTTCCTTGTGGCCTTCGGGAATGGGTGTATGAACGAGCATTTCCATTTTGCTAAAACCCCAAACCACATCGCGGTAGTAAGACTGCGGTTTTTTACCTCCTATTAAATCAATGTCACCACACCATGCATTAAACCACGGAAATTTTTGCAACTGAAAACCCGGGGTGCTGTCAAGGCCCGTGTGGCCAATGCCCGTTTCTCCTATATAGTCCATGGCAGTCCAAACAAAATCACCGATCACATAAGGATGTTTTTCTACCTGCTGCCAATTTTCAAATGCTTGCAAAGGAAAACTCTCTGTTCCCATCATTATGCGGGCGGGGTATTGCGCGTGATCCGATTCATATTCGTCCAGTTTATAATTATAGCCACCTACGTCAAGCAACGCGAACGCCGCCGCCGAGGTATCCCATTTGTAACCCGGGTGATCCCAGAAATGACAAATGGCTTCCGTTACAAAACGGGTAGGATCAAATTTTTTAACTTCATCACTTAACTTTTTGGCAATTGCTAAACCGGGAGCATCGGCCCTTTCATTGATCTCGTTACCGATGCTCCAGAAAACCACCGCGGGGTGATTGCGGTCGCGAAGAACCATAGAACTGATATCTTTCTGCCAGCATGTATCAAAATAAAGATGATAATCATCAGGGTTTTTAGGACGTTCCCACTGGTCAAATGCCTCATCGATAACGATGATGCCTACACTATCGCAGGCGTCAAGAAATTGTTGTGATGGTGGATTGTGACTTGTGCGCACCGCATTATAGCCAAAGGATTTTAAAAGTTGCACCCTTCTTATTTCTGCCCGGTCTATAGTTGCCGCGCCAAGCGGTCCATTATCATGATGCATGCAACCGCCGCGTAACAAAATGCGCTTACCATTCAGCAGGAAACCTTTGTCTGCCGTTATTTCAATAGAGCGAATTCCGAAACTGTTAGTGACCTTATCGATAACTTTCCCATTCACACTTAGCTCTGAAACGGCGTGGTAGAGAAAAGGGCTTTCAGGCGACCATAATTTAGGATGCTGAACCTGGAACGTTTGCGCAATCTCTTCGTCATTTTGCGAAGCGGGATTTGTAATTCCAATATTAACCTGGTTACTTGTGTTAGCAACTACCTGGTTTTTTGAATCAAAAATAGTAGTGCGTATCGTGGCATTCCTGGCATTGGTGCCGTTATTAATAAGTTTTGTTTTTATATTAATCTTTGCCAATTTATCGCTTACATCAGGCATGGTAATATAAACACCCCATGGCGCTATGTGCATCATGGGTGTAACGGTTAGCCATACATGACGATAGATACCTGAACCGCTATACCAGCGGCTGTTTTTGCCTTCGTTGCTTGCGCGCACGGCAAGAATATTTTCTTCTCCACTGCTTTTAAGGTAAGGAGCAATATCATAACTGAAAGGCGTATAACCATAAGGGTGATTACCAAGATGATGCCCGTTTATGTAAACGTCACTATTCATATACACACCATCGAAATAGATGTTTACTTCCTTATTTTTTATATTATTTAATTTGAAGTGTTTACGATACCATCCGATGCCACCAACCGTATAACCTGTAGCAGTGGCGCCGATACTTTTTGTGGTAAAAGGCCCGATGATAGAATCGGATTGCCCGGGCAGATCTTCAATACTCCAGTCGTGCGGCAGGTCTAATGTGCGCCAGTTTTTATCGTCTGTTTTTTCGCTTTCCGCGTTGGTTACATCACCGAGGTGAAACTTCCAGTTTGCATCGAAGTTTGAGTGTACCCGCTGTGCGCGTGAACTGCTTGCTAATAAAAGCGGAAACGAAAGTAGGATGACTAATCTTCTCATATCGGCTGGTTGAGTGTCAAAAATACACTTTTGGTTATTTTATGACTAATCAAATGTACACAGCCAATTTGTGACTAATAAAAGCAATTAGATTTTGCTTTTAAGGAATTGTTCTGTTATAACTTTTTTGCTAAATACAAATAAGGAGCGGGTAAATGATGTTGCCAGATATTTGGATTATCCGGGCTATTACTAAACAATTTGAAATAATCGTCATCAGCATATAGCACAATTGTGTTGCCTGCTCTCACATAATAATTGCTTGAATAATATTGCGGAGGAACAAAGCCAGGTAGCTGTTTGGTAACTGCTTTGGCAACCATTTTGCCCAAATATTTTTGATAATTTTTTTGCGCTTTTATACTTGACTTGCTGAGTTGGTTATAAACGTGTTTTAATATTATTCGCTTTAAAAGTGTTTGCTTTTTTATCATCGCTTTAGCGTGGCGAAAAGGATTTACTGCCGTGAAGTCATTGATCGTTTGTACACTGAACGGAACATCAGGAACCCAATCAGCACTGTTCACTACATTATATGCCCAGCCGCCCCTGGTCATGTTTTCATATTCATATGCATAAAATAAATTGCCCGGCTTTGGCCCTGCACTGCAGTAAGTTTTAAAACGAATATCTGCAGGCAGCCTGTTGCTCTTCTGAAGATTTTGTAAATAAGAATTTAATAAAAAAGTTATTCCGCCACCCTGGCTATGGCCTGTTAGTATAAAATCTTTAATGCCTGCTTTATAACAGGAGTCAATTTCACGTTCGATAGTTGGTGCTAAAAATGCCATTGCAACCAGCCACCCCACATGTACCGCCGCCGCCGGGTTTTCCGCTAACGTATAATTAAAACTTACTTCTTTATTAAGTTGAATTGTTCCTTTTGCCGGAACCATAGCGGCGTAAAAATTAGCCAGGAAACTTGCTGAAGTTTGTATACTTCCTTGTACAGCAATGACTGCAATAGGTTTGCTTTTATTGATCCATAAATCCCAAATATTATCAAATGCCACAACCGGGGAGCGATAAACAAAATTGTACATTGACGGAGGAGGAATCGCAGCAGTATCTGGCCACTTATTGACAGGGATGTGCGTCAGGGTATTAATTTTCAACATTTCGATATATTCATCTTTTTCAAAACCAGGCTTTAAAAGCTGCGCAGATGAATTTTGGAAAAACGTACAACCCGTTACGATGATTGCGACAAACAATTTAACTGGCTTCATTTTAAAAAATATTAGTTAAAAAATTAAAAAATAGAATTCCTATCTACCGGTTGGCAATTGAAGGTATTGTGTCACAACTTTTAATAAACATTTTTTTATGAAGTTGGTTTAAGGGAAGTTACGTTTTTAAAAGATTATTGAAAACACCTGGCAGGATCAGCTTTATTTAAACCAAAACATTTAGTGGATAGAGCATAAATACGCGTGCTTTGTTAAGAAATTTTTTCCAACGCGCGACTGGCAGAATTTCATATGCAGTTTAAATTGAGATACTGTATTTTTATACCTCATTCGGTGCTATGCGAATATTTTTTATATTTCTATTGATCTTTTCTGTAAGTGCCATAAAAGCGCAAACCTTGTTGCAACCCGCTTTTCAAAATGGCCTGGCTACAGGAAATTCCCTAACAAATAACAACAGATTTGACGGCGCCTCAAAAAAGACCTGGTTTATCACCAGCTACAATAGTATTGCCACTGGTTATGATTTTTTCAACGGTGGTAATGCAGCTTTTGTAGCCGCGCCTTTTACATTTCAATTGAATCGAAGGTTAGCCAATAACGTTTATGCGTTCGCGGGAGTAACTGTGGCTCCTGTGTATGCCAGTTTCAACCGTGCTTTTATCAATACTGATTTAAATAAAATAAACGGCTTTAATAGTTTTTCCCGTCCGGGAAATTTCTCTATGTATTCTGCGGCAACCCTCGGGCTTATGTATATTAATGATGACAAGACTTTTTCCATTTCCGGCAGCTTAAGTGTTGAAAGGAGCGCTTATCCGTTATATTATAACGACCGTGTGAACAACGTCAATCAAAAAAATATACATTACAATCAATAAACTGCCGGGTTTACTTGAAAGGCATTTTAATTTGAAAAGAAATTTGTTGATGTCCTGATTCTTGAACCAATCTTCCTGGTAAGAAATCATTGTTTCTTCTTTAGCATCAAAACACATTATCTGCGGTATTCAATAGCCATCCGCCAAACCTTGTTCCATTAGGTTGCATCATAGGCGCGCTTAACGTAGCGCCTGATAATTGAAGAATGCCAACACCCCATGGGCTTGTAACAAAAATACTTACCAAAGTAACGGATGGCCGCTTGCGAATAATAATGCCTCTTATATATTTACCTACGGAGCCAAATTGATTGTCTGCAGTATTCAGCAACCATCCCCCAAAGCGGGTGCCATTAGGTTGCATCATCGGGGCATTGAGCGTTCCACCTACTAATTTTAAAAAGCCAATTCCCCATGGGCTCGTCACTAATATTTCAGCATGGCCATCATTATCAAAATCTCCCGCGGCGCCAAAATCGTTATCGACAGTATTCAGCAGCCAGCCTCCAAAACGGGTGCCGTTTGGTGCCATCATCAGGGGCGTCATACTAGCTCCGGCTTGTTTTAAAATGCCAATACCCCAGGGGCTGGTTACCAATATTTCTACAATTCCATCACCGTCATAATCTGCAGCCGGGCCAAATGTATTATCGCCTGTATTCAACAGCCAACCGCCGAAGCGTGTACCATTCGGTTGCATCATCGGCGCCGTTAGTGTACCTCCCACGAGTTTAAGAATGCCAATACCCCACGGACTTGAGATAAATAATTCTGCATGATGATCTCCATCAAAATCAGCAGCCGGGCCGAAATCATTGTCACCAGTATTCAACAACCAACCGCCAAAGCGCGTACCATTGGGCGCCATCATCAGAGGCGTCATTGTAGCTCCTGCCATTTGAAGAATACCAACACCCCACGGACTTTTCACAAATATTTCCGCCTTGCCATCACCATCATAATCTGCTGCAGGGCCAAAACTATTATCCTTCGTGTTCAAAAGCCATCCGCCAAATCGTGTGCCGTTAGGTTGCATCATTGGGGCCGACATGGTGGTGCCATTAAGTTTGAGAATGCCTATTCCCCATGGGCTTGAAATGAAAACTTCATCATGGCCATCGCCATCAAAATCTGCTATCTCACCAAAAGTATTATCACCCGTGTTTAATAACCAACCGCCAAAACGAGTGCCATTGGGCTGCATCATGAGCGGTATCATTGTAGCCCCGGATCTTTTAAGAATGCCAATTCCCCAAGGGCTTGAAACAAGAATTTCTGCAATACCGTCACCGTCAAAATCACCGGAGCGCTTTACAAGCCCCAATTCAGAAATTTTACAAAAGAATGGATCTATGGATGTCGCGACTACGCTAACACCATTGAGAGCCAATAATCTTTTTGCAACGAAATCATGATTGCGTTGGTAGGTAACTCCATGTGGGAAATTGCCAGGGTCGGGCGTATTATTTGCCGAAAAAATACCATAGAAATCTCGTCGGAAAGCCATCATGTGCAGATAATCGCCAATGTAAGGAGAAAAGGTGCGGGCAGGAGTTTGAGATAAAGCCGTACACAAAATAGTATCAGTCCAAAACCGCCCGTTGAGTGTATCGCGGAAATGAGTTTCCCATCTTTGCGTAGTTCCTGTACCGGTTATCTGCTGGTAGAGCAGGCCGACTTTGCCCGCACTGTTAATTGAAATTGCCGGGTTCGTTGCGTTCGGAATCGATAATAAATTTCCTGACCAGGTAACACCGCGGTCACGGGAGCGAACTACGTTTAAAGTATAGGTGGTACCAACGCGCGTGGCATAAACCAAATAAACGACAGAACTATTTGTGGGATCTACTGCTATGCTAAGATCACCGCCCCATCGTTCTTGCCCGTTTGCATTAACGCCCGTTTGGTTAAAAGGAATTGATAAGCCTGTAGCAACCCGTCTTCCCGCGAGGTTATCGGATGAATCCTTTAATACTGTAAACGGTGAGCCACCAGAACCCCAGTTATCATCGCGAACAACAACTGCATCTGCATTTGTTATTATAAGTGTATTAGCTGGAAAACTACCGCTGGAAGATATCCACCGATAAAATGCAGCATACACTGTTCCGTCTGCATGTATTGCGGGCCTTACCTGGGGACCGTTTTGGCCGCTCGTTACTCTTTTTTCCAAACGGATAGACGAAAACGCAGGGGAGGCAGTGCCGCCATCCAGTGTTTGTTCCATAGTTGCCGTTTTACCGCCAGAAGCATTAAAGTCATTAACGCCTATATACACCTGGTCTTTTCCGCCGGTAGTAACGGCCTGCACATAGGGCTGGTCCTCGTTGCTTCTTTTCTCCAATTGCGTCATGGTAGTTGCACTTGTGAAGTTGGTCGTTCTGTAAGCTTCAAAAGCTCCGGATACTCCTCCCAAAATGCTGGTGAATAAACGGTTGGAACTACCCGCAAATTTCAAAGTGATATCACCCGTTCCTACAGAACCATTGCCAGGCACAATACTGTTGAGGCTCCAGGTATTGCCCCCGTCTGTTGAAATATATATGGGAGCATTTGCACCGCCCATAGGGTTTGGAGTAAACGCGGAAGCGGCTATTTGTAAAGGGTTGTTAGGGTTCACCGCTATATTGGGTTCGCTATCCTGGTTGGTTTCCCCGCTTAAACTTTGCGGAATAATATTTACTACTTTTATTGATCGCATAATAGTTAAGTTGTCAGGTGAAAATTATTTTTTTATCAATGATTTTACTTTGTCCAGCTCATTCAATGGTAAAAAATCTTTATCATGTAATGCGGTGAAAACGTCACCGGTCTCCGGCAGAGCTGCTAATAATTTTGGCGGAATACCTTTCACTTCCTGGTCTTTTCCATTTTGAAGAAGCCAGACGCCTTGTTGCCCTACATCAAACTTGGCTACTTTATACCATCGTACATCGTCGCTTTTAGGAAACAAAACTTTTACATCTTTCTTACTCTTTGGCCCTTTCAATACTTCATCTACTTTTATGGTGGCCTCGTGCCAGTTGGGATCGTGCTCCGTTATTTTTGTAGTTAGCGGTTCATCTTTTTTAGAAGTAGATTTCGATTTTTTTGCAGTTAGCGAAAGAGGCATATCCGGTACTGTTGCTTTTTGCACCTTGGTAACTTTTCCAACAACGCCTAATTCGGCGGAATTTATCCGGTCCTTGAGATCTGCATCTGAGGTTGTTGCTAAGGTAGTATTTATTGAAGCTGCCATAGTCATTTTATCTGTTTCTTTAGAAAAGCTTACGGCGTCTACTGCTATAGTTTCACCAAATATCCAGCCGTTGGCAAACACGGTGATTATTTCGTTTTTCGTTAATTTAGGAAGTTTCTTAAAACGTACAGTTACCTGCTGGCCCGTTATAGAAGCAAACATTGCCGGCGCCTTTATTATGTGCTGCACGGCTACAATCACAGTATTTTTGGTGACCACATTTTCCATGAGGGCCGCGGCGCTTTTGATCACTTTGCCGGTAAATACAAAAGCCGCATGAGCTTCATCGGCTTTAAGTTTATTTTTCTGTGGCATATATAAATTGTTTTAAAAACTATTTAATAACGATCGGGGTTAATAAATTTTATAGGAAATGGATTTGATAATTTCGGCTATACCCACCGTTAGGAAGAAGGTAAATTTAATTGTTGCTCAATATCGTGTGAGGCACTAATGGTAATCCCGAAAATTATCCCGTTTTTTATTTTTCTTAGACTTTACAAAAATGGTATTCATTATAAAACTGGTTCCATACCAGGTTAATAAAAAGGCACCGCACTCCAACGTAAAACTTCCGAATTTGTAAAATGCTTCCGCCATTATTAATGAAAAGCCCAATGCGGGAAATTCGATACTCAGGATCTTTTTTACCGGAATATTTTTAAATAAAGTATACATATAAATGGTTTATAAAAATGTAAAAGCAACTGAAAGAATCGGGTTCAGGTTAAAGAGATAGTTGTCTGCTTTTAGAGCTTTTTTCTATAACAGGCCTTCCCGGCTTTACACCCGGATTTTCCAATTATAGATAGAAGCATTGCAAAGCCTTCTAAATTTTTTACAGGAATTGGAAATACATTTTAATTCAAAACTGCTGCACGGTAAGTGTGTGAGAATATAACCAGGGAGGTATGTTTTCTTTCGTACTAAATTATAAATAAATATTTCATTCTACAAATTTTTTGTAAAAAAATAAATAATAATAAAATTTTTTTGAGGTAATGGTTGCGATATGATGCGTTCAAATGAAATAAACTTTTTATGGAGAAAAAGTAATCTATATTCAAAATTATTAAAGCAAAATTGAATTGTATTTAGAGCAACAGACGCGGTGAAATTTACCCCAAAAGTTTTTAGCGTTACAATTTTTGTATGTGTTGCAATAAATTTCCTCTCAGACTGTCACTAAGTGGAATTTTTTTATGACCGATTATCACATGGTCTTCGGCCACAGCTTCTATATGCTGGAGGTTAACGAAATAGGAGCGATGAATCCTTTTAAAAAGCTTATCGGGAAATTTTTCTTCAATTGTTTTTAACGTCACCGAAAGAAGGTATTCTTTGGTAAAAGTAAATATGCGGCTGTAGTTTCGCTCTGCTTCAATATATAAAATATCGGCTATCATAATCTTAACCATTTTTTCTTTATGGCGAACAAAAATACGGTCGCTCAAGATAAAAGGCTCTTCATTACGGTTATCCGTTCCTGTTAGGTTATCATTATCGGGATTGGCTATTCTGCTAATAGCCAATTCTATAGCCCGTTGTAAGTCTATTTGCTTAAAAGGTTTTGAAATAAATGCGGCTGGCTTTGTTGTTTTGGCCCTGTTAAAAGTTACTTCATCTGAATTGGCGGTAAGGAAAATTATAGGAATCTGAAATTGCTGGTCTAAAAGCGCCGCCGTTTCAATACCATCCATTTTCCCTTTTAGTTGTATATCGAGTAAAATAAGGTCTGGTTTATTTTCTTTCACATGATTTAATACTTCTTCGCCCCGCGGTAAAATGCCTGTCACTTCATAACCCAGCGCTACCAGGTCCATTGAGATCTTCGCCCCAATAATCATTTCATCTTCTACCACTAAAATTTTAATCAAATTGTGCATGAGTATTTAGTATTTAGCCCCTTATTTTTTTTAAATTTCCCCCTGCCGGTTATTTAGTTTAAACACTATAACTCAGCATTTGACCTTTCGCATTCCAAAACAGGCGTGAGTTAAATCAACTAACAAATTATTAAAACAGGTAAAAAACCTTTTACAAGTATCCAGGCCAAAAGGCCGGTTTATTTTTTTGGAAGTGAGTTTCATAAGAGGTCACCCTTAAATTCAGGGCTCGCAGTTAGCGGCAATGAAATTACAGATAAAATGACAACAAAAGATAATAAAATTAGTGGCAACTTATTCGGATAAAACTATTTTTTTTCTACAACGGGTTCTGTTTTATTCTGCTCAACTCATATGCTGTAAACGGTGATAAAGTATAATA
>JBBRSV010000061.1:0-26245 GCA_038245055.1 Chitinophagales bacterium
AATATTTCATTTGTTTAACATTCAGTGTAATGTTAACTTTAGGGCTGTTCATTTACGTGTGAAAAGCAATTAAAAATCTAAATTTTTTTCTGACATGGGTGTAATTAAAGATAAGTTTAAGGAAAGGGCAGATATTTTATCGTCTGAGGTAAAAGAAATTTTAAAAGAACATGGCGAAAGGGTAATCGGGGAGGTTAAGCTTTCTCAAATTTATCAGGGAATGCGCGGAATGACCGGCTTAGTTACGGAAACTTCATTGTTGGATGCCCAGGATGGCATAAGGTTTCGTGGCTATTCTATTCCGGAGTTAAGAGAAAAATTGCCTAAAGCAGAAGGCGGCACCGAACCTTTGCCAGAGGGATTATTTTATTTGATGCTTGTGGGTGAATTACCTACGGAAGAAGATGTGCAACATGTGACGAATGTATGGCAACGCCGGAGCCATGTGCCAGGCCACGTGTTTCATACTATAGATGCTTTACCGATTAGCGCTCATCCTATGACGCAATTTGTTGTGGGAATAATGGCGCTGCAAACGGAAAGTCAGTTTTCAAAGAAGTATGCAGAGGGCATGAATAAAAAAGATTATTGGGCCGCAGTTTTTGATGATTCTATGGATCTGATCGCAAGGCTTCCGCGCATTGCTGCGTATATCTATCGCCGTAAGTATAAGTTAGGCAATCATATCCAGCCGAACGGCTTGCTTGATTGGGCCGGAAATTTTGCGCACATGATGGGGTTTGAAGATGAAAGTTTTCGCGAATTAATGCGGTTATATATGACAATCCATTGCGACCATGAAGGTGGTAATGTTTCTGCTCACGCAACTCATTTGGTTGGATCGGCTTTGAGCGATCCATATCTTGCTTTTGCCGCGGGTATGAACGGTCTTGCCGGGCCTTTGCATGGCCTTGCCAACCAGGAAGTGATTAAGTGGATTTTTGAAATGCGTGAGGAATTAAAAACCGACCTGCCAACTAAGGAGCAGATTGAGGAATATGTAAAGAAAACCTTGTCAGAGGGAAAGGTTGTGCCAGGTTATGGTCATGCGGTTTTACGCAAAACTGATCCGCGCTTTGAAGCTCAAATGGAATTCGGTAAAAAGCATATGCCTGATGATCCATTGGTGCAGACCGTTTGGAATATTTATGAAGTAGTGCCATCAATTCTCCAATCAATTGCAAAAATAAAAAATCCGTGGCCTAACGTTGATGCACATAGTGGCGCATTGTTGGTGCATTATGGAATGGTTGAATACGAATTCTATACAGTTCTTTTTGGTGTATCCAGGTCCTTAGGCGTATTAGCAAGTCTTTGCTGGGACCGTGCTTTGGGCTTTCCGCTTGAAAGGCCTAAATCAGTTTCTAACAGGTTAGTAAAACTTTGGCTTGAAGGAAAAGAAGAAATCTGGGGCGATTAATTATCTTTTTTATCAAAGTATTTGAAGCCTATATTTGCGCAAGATTTAAAGGGGGGTTAGCTCAGTTGGCTAGAGCGCTTGCATGGCATGCAAGAGGTCGTCGGTTCGACCCCGATACTCTCCACATAGGTTTAGTGTTTATATTTTAAATATCATTATCATTTTTATTAGGAAAACTTAGGTAAAACTAATTGAGGTGAATGCTGTTTATTTTTTGAACAAAATTTGCCTAGTCAAATTTTTATCTAGGTCTGCTAATATCCGGTTATTGAATTCTTACAGGCTCGGAATTACAATGATATCATAGCTATATTTTGATATAATTTCCGCTTGAATTGGCTTGTCTATAATTTACCTGTTGTCTTTCTCCTGGTTAAGAGATAAATCCTAAAGTTTGTTCTGCACCATCAGCTTTTTATACGTTGCTACCAGTTTCTGTTGTGAATAACCAAGTTTGTACATTAAATAAATTATAAAGAATATTCCCTGGGTTTTATAAATACCATTCTCTAGATATTTTCTTGCTGAAGTAACTACCGGCTTTTTAATAATTGTAAAGGGAACCATTTTTTTTAATCGCTTTATAAGGTGCTGGTCTTCCATAACTATGTGCTTTTCGCAAAAACTGCCTGCTTTTAAAAAGGCATCCTTTGTTACAAAAAGGCTCTGGTCGCCAAACCTTATCGCATCTACATCAAAACGGGTAAACCAACAATTAGCTTTTAAGAACCAATGATCATAATCAAAGGCCAATATAAAGCAACCGGCAGTAAACCCCTGCTCCAGTGCCTGCGCAATATCCTTTGTAAAATTTCGCGGAGGTATTGTATCAGCATGCAGAAAATATAAAATTTTTTCAGTTGCAAAAGAACTCCCATAATTCATTTGCGCAGCTCTCCCTTTTTTTGGGCTTATTACAATTTTCACTCCTTCTATCTGTGCAATGTTAGTTGTATTGTCTGTGCTTCCTCCGTCGGCAATAATAATTTCCTTTATCAAATTGCTTTCATCGTATTGCCATAATTTTTGAATAGTTGTCTTAATATGTGTCTCTTCGTTATAGGTAGGAATAATTACACTAATCATCGTCATTTAATTTTATTTGCAGCGTTGAGTACCTCGTCGATTTCATAATTCGACTGCTATTTGTTCGCATTATTATTAAATCCATTTCAAAATAAATTACTTTTCGCTCTTCATTGGTATGTTTTTTATAGTTTTTTGCTTCAAACTTTGCTGTATTATCTATAACAAAAGCTGATGAAAAGTATTCTTCATTTAATAGAAAAAAACAAAGATTGGAAATTATTTTTCCGCAATAGATAAAGTTTTTTGAATAGATTTAAAAAGTTTCTATGATACCGCTATTGTTTGTTTAGCTCCGATACGCTCGACATTGCTAATATTACCTGCAAATCCCTGCCAAAAGCCGCCTTAATGCTTTGTACATGAAAAGGCATTTTTTCGGAAATGTTTTTCGCGCATACCCTAATTATTAAACCTTAAATTTCTATTGATAATAAGATTACTATTGTCTATTTAGTACCTTCGCCTTTCTGTCATTTTGGCGACGAAATTTTTCTGCACCATATTTGACATTGATAAAATCCTAAATAGTCTTCATTTAATCAGATTTATATATGGCCGGGTTTCTCTCTAAATTGTTTGGTGGTAATAAGAGTGAAAAAGACGTAAAAGTAATTACGCCTTATGTCGCAAAGATCAATGCCTTTTTTGATCAATACCAGTCCCTTTCCAATGATGCATTGCGCAATAAAACGGTGGAATTTAAACAGCGCATTAAAGCTCATTTAACAGAAATAGATGAGGAAATAAATTCCAAAAAAGGGCAGGCTGAGCAATTAGATTCTGCGGATATCGCCGGACGCGATCATATTTACCAGGAAGTAGATGCTATGGTAAAGCAACGAGATAAGAAAATTGAAGAAGTACTTCTCGATATTTTACCGGAAGCCTTTGCCGTGGTAAAGGAAACTTCCCGTCGTTTTAAAGATAATAAGGAGTTGCAATCAACAGCCACTGACCTTGACAGAACTTTTAGCCTCACAAAAAAATATATTACGATTGATGGCGCCCAGGCAACTTATAAAAATAGCTGGACCGCCGGTGGAACAGAAATAACCTGGAACATGGTGCACTATGACGTGCAGTTGATTGGTGGTATTGTTTTGCACGAAGGCAAAATTGCGGAAATGGCTACAGGTGAGGGTAAAACGCTCGTATCTACATTGCCGGCATACCTTAATGCGCTTGCGGGAAACGGGGTGCATATTGTGACAGTAAATGACTACCTGGCCCGACGTGATAGCGAATGGAACGGAACTTTATTTGAATGGCTGGGCCTCACTGTGGATTGCATTGATAAGCACGAACCTAATAGCGACGAACGCAGAAAGGCTTATAGCAGCGACATCATTTATGGTACTAATAATGAATTTGGCTTTGATTACCTGCGTGATAACATGGTTCATTCTCCGGACGAAATGGTGCAACGAAAGCATCATTTTGCTATGGTAGATGAGGTTGATAGCGTATTAATTGATGATGCACGAACTCCCTTAATAATTTCCGGGCCTGTTCCAAAAGGAGATCAGCAGGAATTTGACCAAATGAAGCCACGGGTAGAAAAAATAGTTGAGGCTCAAAAAAAAGTAACTAATGGTTTTTTAATTGAAGCAAAGAAAAAGATTGCCGATGGAAATGATGATCCAAAAGACGGCGGACTTTCACTATTTCGCGCGCACCGCGGACTTCCCAAAAACAATGCGCTTATTAAATATTTGAGTGAGCCGGGCATGCGCGTAAAACTTCAGAAAACAGAAAATTATTATCTTTCAGATCAGCAAAAAAACATGCCACTTGTTGACCAGGAACTTTATTTTCATATCGATGAAAAAAATAACCAGGTTGAACTAACAGATAAAGGAATTGCGCTAATTACAAGATCAGGTGAAGACCCTGAATTTTTTATAATGCCAGACATTGGTGTTAAACTCGCAGAAATTGAAAAAAGTACTATTTCGCCCGAGGAAAAATTACAGCAAAAAGAAGTTTTACTAAATGAATATTCGGTTAAGGCGGATAGAATTCATACCGTTCAGCAATTATTAAAAGCATATACGCTCTTCGAAAATGATGTAGAATATGTGGTAATTGAAGGCCAGGTAAAAATTGTAGATGAGCAAACAGGTCGTATTATGGAAGGCCGCCGTTATTCTGATGGATTACACCAGGCGATTGAAGCGAAAGAAAATGTGAAGATTGAAAGCGCTACTCAAACCTACGCCACCATTACATTGCAGAATTATTTCAGGATGTACCACAAATTGGCCGGTATGACGGGAACAGCAGAAACTGAAGCCGCAGAATTCTGGGATATTTATAAACTCGACGTTGTTTCAATACCAACAAATGTTCCCGTTATTAGAGACGACACTCAAGATCTTGTGTTTAAGACGAAGCGTGAAAAAATAGGTGCAGTAATAGATGAAGTAGAAAAAATGCGGGCAGCCGGAAGGCCTATTCTCGTCGGCACAACTTCTGTAGAAGTGAGTGAATTGCTTAGTAGAATGATGAAGCAAAAAGGATTGCAACACAATGTGCTCAATGCAAAGCAACATGCCCGGGAGGCACAGGTTGTTGCGGAAGCAGGTCTTGCCGGGGCAGTAACTATCGCCACAAATATGGCAGGCCGCGGAACGGATATTAAATTAGGGCCGGGCGTAAAAGAAGCAGGCGGGTTGGCAATATTAGGAACAGAAAGACATGAAAGCCGGCGCGTAGACAGGCAGTTGCGGGGACGTGCTGGCAGGCAAGGTGACCCGGGAACTTCCATATTTTTTGTATCGCTTGAAGATGATTTGATGCGCATGTTTGGAAGTGAAAGAATTGCTTCGTTGATGGATAGAATGGGATATAAAGAGGGAGAAGTAATTCAGCATAGCATGATTTCAAAAAGTATTGAGCGTGCGCAAAAAAAGGTAGAAGAAAATAATTTTGGAATAAGAAAGAGATTGTTGGAATATGATGATGTAATGAACAAGCAGCGCACCGTAATTTACGGAAGACGTAACCATGCTTTGTTTGGAGAACGGCTTGCTCTTGATTTGGATAACGCCTTCTATTCAGTCGCTGAGGGAATTATTATTTCGTTTAAAGAAATAAATGATCATGAAGAATTTAAGCTGGCCGCTATTATGAATTTTGGAATTGATACAACGATCACGCCGGAAGAACTTGATAAAGACGATATTAATTCACTGACTAACAGGTTGTATTATGAAGCAAAAAATCATTACAACGGGAAGAATAAAGCGATGAATGAGCAAACACTTCCGGTAATAAAAAATATCAGGAGAGAACAGGGTAATCACATTGAAAATGTAGCCGTGCCTTTTACAGATGGCAAGAAGGCAATGCAGGCAGTTGCCAATTTGGATAAAACTATCGAAACCAACGGTGAAGAATTAACGAATGCGCTGGAACGTAATATTACACTTGCGCTGATAGATGATGCATGGAAAGAGCATCTTCGCGCTATGGATGATTTAAGGCACAGTGTACAAACTGCAGGTTATGAGCAAAAAGATCCGTTGGTAATTTATAAAATTGAAGCGTTTAATGCCTTTAAACAAATGGATGACCAGGTAAATAAAGACATTGTAAGCTTCCTGGCGCATTGCAGCATTCCGGTGGAGCAAAACCAGGGTGGCAGAATACATGAAGAGCGCAAAAGGAAAACGGATATGAGCAAAATGCGGCAGCGCAAAGAAGAATTTGCAGGTGATGGTGGTCCGGAATATCTTCCACAGGAAAATGAATACATTGATCCTTCAGAAAGTATAAAACAAGAGCCCGTTAAGGCTGGTCCAAAGATTGGGAGAAATGATCCCTGCCCATGTGGTAGCGGCAAAAAGTATAAACAATGCCACGGGAGAGGAGAGAACTAAAAGTGATCAGGAAATATTAATAATCACTTTCGATATCTAAATGAATTTATTTTCATTTATTTATGTTTCATTAGCGATTTATTGTTTTAAACTTATTGGATAGCACAATAAAATTTAATTGCATGAGATGTTCAAGAGTAGCGTTTGTTCGTAAGCGTTAGTTCATTTTATTCCATACTTATATTCATATTTTTTGGCAAGTTGACTTTGTTTATTATCCAGGTTAATATTTCTGCCCTGGATAAATGCTACATCTACAATGCTATGTTCCATATCAAGTATATCACCTTCACTCACAACAATATTGGCATCCTTGCCAGCTTCCAGTGTCCCGGTTACGTTATCAATACCTAATATTTTTGCGGCATTGAAAGTGATCGCACTCAATGCTTCCTCCTTACTTAACCCGTAAGCTGCCGCGGTTCCGGCATTGAACATCAGGTTTCTGCCCCGGGTGGTTTCATCATAGTCAGCAATGGCAAATAGAACTCCTGCCTGTTTTAAAAGATAAGGAGTTTTATATGGTTGATCCACATCATCATCAATTGTTTGAGGCAACGAATGAGGTTGCCCAAGTATTACTGCGATATTATTTTGTTTTAATAACGGCGCGATCTGCCAACTATCTGCTCCTCCAACAATTACTACATCAAAGCCAAAATCTTTTGCAAAATTTATGGCAAGTAGTATTTGTTTTACAGCATCGCAATGAATAAAAAGTTTTTGTTTTTTATCAAACAAATCTTTGGTTGCCTCGTAATTCAAATTGGTTTTTTTATGAACCGTTTCTGCCAAATATGCTTTTGCCTCCGTAAAGAAAGTTTTTACCTTTTCTATTTGCTCTAAAGCCTGTTTTACAGGATCAATTTCCGGAGTTTTAACAGCTGAAAAGCGCCTGCGTGGGGCAATTAAAGAAGGCATATTAAAATGCATTTGACCATCCATTTTATATACGGCATCTTCCCAGTTCCATGAATCTAGCTGTACCACACTTGAAGTACCTGAAATTAATTTGTCAGAACCGTCTTCATTTTGTGGAATAACATTTACAAGCAGGATACCATTGGCTCGTAAAACATTGGTAACATCTGATTCAGAATTATAAGCCACGATGGAACGAATGGAAGGATTTATTGTGCCGAGTTCGTCAAAATCATCCGCACCTTTAACCCCTTCAGCAACTTCTTTAAGGCCAAGATTTGTAATACAACTAATTAGCCCTGGGTAGACCTGTTTGCCCTTTCCATCAATTATTTTTGCATCTGCAGAAACAGGAATATTGTTTCCAATTTGTTCAATTTTAGTACGATTAATTTTGATGGTTCCATCATTAATTATCGTGCCATTCCCCACATGAATAGTTGCGTGCGTAATAAATATAATTCCGCTATTTGCCGGCGCGGGATAAATGGTTGGTTGGGCAAAAACGCATATGGTAAACACTGAAAGTATTGCGGTTAAGTTTACTATTTTTTTCATTGAAATCTTTTGAAAATTTTAGATAAAAATTTGTTAGTCAAATGGCAAATGCTAATCTCCATCCTCGTCATCATTAAGAAAATTTTGCTCAGGCGGATGCGCATGTACTGTTGGGCCACCAGATTTTTTTTCTTCTAAAAGTTTTTGAATAAGCCGGTTTCGCTCCGACTGAATTTGTGTCCGCAACAGGCTGTCACGTTCAACGTCATAATAAATAATTCCATCTACAATAGTCTTTTGGGCAATTGCATAAATGCTAAGCGGGTTGGTGCTCCATAATACCAGGTCTGCATCTTTGCCCACTTTTATGCTCCCGGTTTTATCCTGAATGTGTAGCATTATAGCAGGATTAATTGTAACCATTTTTAACGCATCTTCCTCACTCATTCCACTGTATTTAATACTCTTGGCTGCCTCCTGGTTAAGTCGCCTGGCCATCTCAGGATCGTCGGAGTTTATTGCTACATTCAATCCAACTTTTTGCATGATGCCTGCATTTTGTGGTATGGCGTCTATTACTTCTGTTTTGTAGTTCCACCAATCACTAAATGTAGAACCATTGGCGCCATGTAGTTTCATTTTATCTGCCACTTTATAACCTTCAAGAATGTGGGTAAACGTATTAAAACGGAAGCCAAATTTATCGCCTATTCTCATAGCGGAAATTATTTCACTTGCTTTATAAGAGTGACAGGTTATGAAACGTTTTTTGTTCATAATTTCTACCAGTGCATCCAATTCGAGATCTCTTCTAACAGGTGTTAATTGGCTGTTTTTTGAACGGCTTGCATAAAGGCTCATAGCTTTTTCATAATCACGGGCACGGGTAAACGCATCATTCATTACTTCTTCAACTCCCATTCTTGTATTAGGGAAACGATTATTATTATCAAGCCGGGTGTTCTTTACATTTTCTCCCAATGCAAATTTTATAAAAGGCGCGGCTCCTTCAAATTTCAGCGCGGTATCATTAACGCCCCATCTAAGTTTTATTAATTGTGTCTGTCCGCCAATAGTATTTGCGCTTCCATGAAGAATATGAGAGGTGGTAACTCCGCCACTTAATTGCCTGTAAATATTAATGTCATCAGGATTAAGGTTGTCTCCAATCCTCACTTCAGACGTTACCGATTGGCCGCCTTCATTTATTGAAACTGTCGCGATGTGTGAATGCTCATCTATAATACCCGGCGTTAGCTGCTTTCCTGTGCCATCAATAATTGTGGCGTTAGATATACTTAAATTCTTTCCTATTGCAGCAATTTTTCCATGCTGAACTAACACATCGGTATTTTGTAAAATCCCATCTTTTTCGCTCGTCCAAACGGTTGCATTTTTTATCAGAAGGTTCTGTTGTTGCGGCATGTTTTCCCATCCGTAGGCGCCAAAAGGATAGGTGATTTTTCCAATATAATTAATTGGTTTTTTCTTTACCGTATCTTCTTTTATTGCATTTTCTTTTATGAGCATAGCAGTCCAATAAACCATATTTCCCGAAGTATCCACGCCATTTCCTGTCCAGGCGTCTTTAGTAACTACGCCGCTTAATCGTATTAACGGCCCGCTAAGATTAGGTCCTGTAAGTGCCTCTTTTTTCGCCGGCTTAATATTTTGCTTTTGCTGGTTCTGTGGGAGTTGATCATCCGGTGTTTTATTTGAACTCAGTATCGAATCGGTTTTTTGCTTATTTATTTCTGCCGGATTTATTTTAATAACGGAAGTATCCTTTGAAGTAACATTTTCTTTTTTTTCTGTAAAACTTTTCTTTGGCGGGTTAATTGGCGAGAAATTTATATTCACCAGTTTACCGTCAAAAGAAAATTTTGTTGCGAGTGTGTCGTTACCAATAACCGCCGCGGCTTTTGCAGATTTAACATCAAGTGTGTACTTATTAATGCTACCGTTATTGGAGGTAATTTCAAGGCTGTAAGTGGCAGAAATTTTATTCCACTCATCTTCATTTACTTCATATTTTTTGCCTTGTATCCAATTTTCAATTATTATCGTTTTATCTTGAAAAACAGGCCCGTTGGTAATAATAAAATTTGCGAGTTTACCAGTTTCTAAACTTCCCACTTCGTTATAAACATTTAAGATGGTTGCCGGATTTTTAGTCAACGCTTCTAACGCTATTTTTTCTGAAAGGCCCGCATCTATTGATTTACGGAGATTTGTAAAAAATGTTTTCGCATCTTTCAAGCCCGTTTCTGTAAAACAAAAAGTAATGTTAGCTTTCTCAAATGCGGCCGGATTGGTGGGTGCTAGTTCCCAGTTTTCCATGTCTGCCAGAGAAACATAGCGGGCATCATTAGGGTCTTCTACATCCATGGCTTCCGGAAAATTCAGGGGTAGAATAAAAGTTGCCTTAGTCGCCGCGATTTCTTTTATTCTCTGGTACTCATTGCCGCCTGCTTTCAAGATATATTTTACTCCAAATTCATTTCCAATCCTGTTTGCACGAAGGCAGTTCCATTTGTCGTTTGCTTCAAAAACCTGTGGCAGTTCCTGGTAATTATTCCACGCCTGCAGGCTTATATTTTTTCCTTCTTCAACCGGTTTGCTTTTATACCATTCGGCATCGTAATAAGTTTGCCTTAGCAAAGCAATTACACCCATTAATGATGATGGGTAACTCTGGGTTGAAGATCCTTTGCTAAATGAATACTGGGCGGAGGCCTTTTCTTTAAGCATCACCAAATTATCTGCTTCATTTGCCAGCGTCACCAAAGTGCCGGTGCCACGTGCAATTCCGTCTTGCATATGCGTAAGCTCAACGCCAAAACCCGCATCCCGAAAAGGTTTGGCGTCTTTATCATTTACACTAAAAAGCTCAGATGCATTTACTTCTGGCTTTATAGCCTCGTTCCAGCCAAACGCACCTTTTATGTTGGAAGTAAATTGATAAGGCGTATTGCGATTGCGTGGTAAAGGGGCTTTTTCTGAGGGCGCAATACCATAGTTGCTATATAAATCAATAAAAGACGGATACAGGTATTTTCCCTTGCAGTCTATTATTATAAAATCTTTTGGAATAGTAACATTTTTACCAACTGCTACAATTTTTTTGTTTCGTATCAGCAGCGTTGCGTGGGTCAATTCATTATATGGATCTTTTATAATTGTTGCATCCACAAAAGCATATGCATCTTCTGTAGGATTGGCAATTCCATTTACTGGAAACGTGAACTGCGCGAGTGTTTGTTTTAGTACTAAAAAATTGGCAGCGACGAATAAAAGTGCGTGGTAAAAAAGTTTAAGTTTTCTCATTGAGTTAAATTTATCAGGATTGAAGATATAGATAACTTAAATTCCTATATTCATTTTTTTTCTGAAAGGTTATTTATATGAACATCGCACAATATATTGATCATACTATTTTAAAACCAACTACCTTATTATTTGATATAGAAAAAGTTTGTGCAGAAGCTTTGGAATATAAATTTGCCGCTGTTTGTGTGCCACCACTATTTGTAAAAAAGGCGAAAGAATCGGTTGTCAATCCTTCCATAAAAATTGCAACTGTTATAGGATTTCCCTTTGGATATAACGCCATTGAAGCAAAAGTTGCTGAAATTATTTTGGCAATGGTTGATGGCGCGGATGAACTCGATATGGTGATCAATATTTGTGCAATAAAAAATAATGACTGGAATTTTATTGCCGACGAGATCAATACCATTCTTCCCATTATAAAGAATAAGAAGAAAGTAATTAAGGTGATTATTGAGAGCGGTATTTTAACTGATGATGAAATTAGTAAATGTTGTGATATTTATGGTGCTGCGGGCGTCGATTACGTTAAAACTTCAACTGGTTATGCGGAAAAAGGCGCTTCGGTACATGCGGTAAAGCTTATAAGAAGCCATCTTTCCGATAATGTAAAAATTAAAGCAAGCGGTGGAATTAAAACTTACCAGTTTGCCAAAGAATTAATTCACGCTGGCGCTACAAGGCTTGGTTGCAGCAGCAGCGTTCAAATAGTGAAGGAAAGTTTAGAATTTGAAAATTAGTTTTACTTCTTACAACCCCAATCATCAAAACTTAATCTATTGAGTTATTAATACAACAATGGTATTATTTTTGCCACATTCATATTTTTCAGCACATGAAGTATTTTTTTACATTTTTTTTCTCTTTCATTGGTTTAAGCACTTTCGCGCAAAATGTGGATACAGTCGTTGAAAATAAAGTTGTTGTACATGAAGATTACCGAATGGATATTTTGGGAAGGAAAGAAGCAGAAATAAATACGGAAACACTAAAGGCGCTTGCAAGAATTGGAAGAGGTTACCGACTCATGATTTTAAATACGAATGATCGCGCTTATGCCATGAAGGTTAGAGGTGAACTGCTCCAAACATTTCCCGACCAGAAAACTTATATGTGGTTTGCCAATCCCTACATCAAAATAAAATTTGGAAATTTTCTGAATAAAGATGATGCTGACTATTATAAGAATAAGATTAGCAAAATGTTGAATGGCGCTACCATATATTATCTTCCGGAGACCATAGAATTAAAACCTGATAAAGACTTCAACCCTGACGCACTTAATTAACCGACCATAAAATTTAGTATTTTTAAAAGAGTTTCATTAGTTGAAACTCTTTTAATTTTGGGATTATCAAGGTGTTTTCTGTATAAAAAAATTTAATGATAAAGGATAAGATAAAAGAACTTGCAGCAAAATACAAAGATGAATTTATTGAAGTTCGTCATCATTTGCACGCCAATCCTGAACTGAGCTTTAATGAATTTGAAACATCGAAATTTATCCAGGAAAAACTGTCCAACTGGAACATAGAGTACCAGGTAATGGCAACGACAGGGGTTATCGGAATTATTAAAGGAAAAAAAAACACCGATAGAATTGTGGCACTTCGCGCAGACATGGATGCGCTGCCAATAAAGGAAATGAATGAGGTGGCTTATCGGTCAACAAATGATGGAGTAATGCACGCTTGCGGGCATGATGTACACACAACCTGCCTGTTAGGTGCCGCAAAGATTTTAAGTGAAATAAAAGACGATTGGGAAGGAACTGTAAAATTAATTTTTCAGCCAGGGGAAGAAAAAAATCCCGGAGGAGCCAGTCTTTTGATAAAAGAAGGGGTTTTGAAAAATCCTGTACCTGAATCCATCTTTGCGTTACACGTAAATCCATCATTACCGGTTGGTAAATTGAGTTTTCGCAGTGGAATGGTTATGGCAAGTGCGGATGAAATTTATATAACTATCAGGGGAAAAGGAGGACACGCGGCAGCGCCGCATTTAACCGTTGATACCATCCTTACGGCATCGCAACTTGTTGTAAATCTACAGCAAATTGTAAGCAGGATGAATGATCCGTTTAATCCTTCTGTACTTTCAATAACTTCAATCCAGGGCGGCAATACAACCAATGTTATTCCCTCCGAAGTGAAGCTTATTGGCACCTTTAGGGCAATGAATGAAGAATGGCGATTCAAAGCGCATGGCCTCATCGAAAAAATATGCAAAAGCACCGCTGAAATGACTGGTGCAGAAATCGACTTACACATCGATGTGGGCTATCCGTTTGTAACCAATGATGCGCAGCTAACAGCTATGGCTAAACGCAAAGCAATTGAATTTGCCGGTGATGAAAATGTGGAAGAAACAGAAATGCGCATGGGTGCTGAAGATTTTGCATTTTATTCTCAATTGATGCCGGCGTGTTTTTTCAGGCTTGGCGTTGGCAATAAGGAAAAGAATATAAACTCCGGGGTGCACACCCCCACATTTAATATTGATGAAAATGCCATTGAAAATGGCATGGGTATTATGGCATGGCTTGCCGCATCTGCTTCAAAAACATGAATTCAATACATTAAGTATCTTTACGCACTGCAAAAAACCGGCATTAGCCCGTTAATTGCTACAAGTTTTAATATTCAATATGCAAAAAATTCTTCGTAAACAGGAAGCACTCGATTATCATTCAAAAGGAAGGCCGGGAAAGATAGAGGTGATTCCTACAAAAGCTACAAAAACGCAAAGAGATCTTTCGCTTGCCTATTCACCGGGTGTGGCTATACCTTGCCTTGAAATCAATGAAAATCCTGAAAGTGTTTATCAATATACAGCTAAAGGAAATTTGGTGGGTGTTATTACAAATGGCACCGCCGTTTTAGGGTTGGGAAACATAGGCCCTGAAGCAAGCAAACCGGTAATGGAAGGAAAGGGAGTGCTATTTAAAATCTTTGCTGATATTGATGTGTTTGATATTGAGATCAATGAAAAAGATCCTCAGAAATTTGTAGAAATTGTGGCTGCGCTGGAGCCAACTTTTGGCGGAATTAACCTTGAAGACATAAAATCCCCTGAATGTTTTTATATTGAAAAGGAACTCAAAGAAAGGATGAAAATTCCTGTAATGCATGATGACCAGCATGGTACAGCCATTATCAGCGCGGCTGCATTATTAAATGCATTAGAAATTCAGCGAAAAAAAATAGACCGGGTAAAATTTGTGGTAAATGGCGCAGGAGCCGCAGCTATGGCGTGTATCCAATTATATGTAGCCCTTGGAGCAAAAGAATCAAATTTTATTTTGTTTGATTCTAAGGGAGTAATATATGCTGATAAGCAGGGGCTTGATGATATTAGAAAAAAATTTGCAAATACGAAAAACGCTGACCTTACGCTCTCGCAAGCCATGAAAGATGCAGATGTATTTATCGGGCTTAGTGTTGGGAATGTGTTAACTACAGAGATGGTAAAAAGTATGGCAAAAAATCCCATTGTATTTGCAATGGCCAACCCTGATCCTGAAATTACCTACGACAAGGCGACAGGTGCAAGAAAGGATTTAATAATGGCAACCGGCAGAAGCGATTTTCCGAATCAGGTAAATAATGTTTTAGGATTTCCATATATTTTTAGAGGTGCGCTGGATGTGCGGGCTACGCAAATAAATGAAGCTATGAAACTGGCTGCAGTAAAGGCTTTGGCGGAACTTGCAAAATCTACCGTGCCAGACATCGTAATTCTTGCTTACAATGAAAAAAGTATTGTTTTTGGCCCAAATTATATTATTCCGAAACCGCTTGATAACCGGCTGCTTGCAACCGTATCGCCTGCCGTAGCAAAAGCTGCTATGGAAAGTGGCGTTGCGCGTGAACCAATTACCGATTGGGAAGCTTATAAAGATAAATTAAATGAGCGCCTCGGAATCGATAACCAGTTATTAAGAGTAATTGGAAATAAGGCAAGAAAAAATCCTAAGAGAGTTGTTTTTGCAGAAGCTGAAAATCAAAAAATATTAAAGACTGCACAACTTGTTCAGGACGATGGCTTCGCATACCCGATACTGTTAGGTGACCCAAAAATAATTGCTCAAATAGCGCGCGAGAATGGAATTGACCTTGAAGGAATTCCTGTCATTGATCCTAAAAGTGACGAAGCCGAAGAGAAAAGGGCGCATTATGGCGAATTATTTTTTGCCAAACGCCAGCGGAAAGGTTTCAATTATTACGAATCAAAAAAAATAATGAGGGATCGTTTATATTTTGGTTGTATGATGGTTGAAACGGGCGAAGCTGATGCGATGATTTCCGGGCTTTCTAAAAATTATCCTGATACCATTCGCCCTGCGTTGCAAATTATCGGTCTTGAAGAAGGATCGAAAAAAGTGGCGGGCATGTATATTATGATGACTAAAAAAGGTCCCATCTTTCTGGCAGATACTACCGTAAATTTTAATCCAACCGCAGAGGAACTTGCCGATATTACTTTGATGGTTGCTAAAGAGGTGAAGAGCTTTGGCATCACGCCTTGTATCGCGATGGTAAGTTATTCTAATTTTGGAAGCAGTAATTCCCCGGAGGCAAAATTAGTGGCACAGGCAAGAGAAATTGTAAAGCGAAAAGATCCTACACTTGCCGTAGATGGTGAGGTACAGGCGAATGTTGCTTTTAATAAAGAAGTATTAAGGGACAATTATCCTTTTAGCGAATTGGTAAATAAAGATGTGAATGTTCTTATTTTTCCAAACCTTGCGGCTGGGAATGTTGCGTACAATTTGCTACAAGAGGTAGGTGGATTTGATGCGATAGGGCCAATTTTGTTGGGGTTGAGTAAACCTGTTCATATATTGCAATTGGGCAGCCAGGTACGGAGTATCTTTAATATGGTTTTAATTGCGGTAATTGATGCTCAAATTAAATGCTCTAATAAAAAAGAAATGGAGGAACAATCGGGACGCGGATGGAGAAAGCTTAAAAAAATTCCGGCTGAAACCTAATATGTAAAGGATTTTTTTTAATATTAAATGCCAGGTCTTATCAAATATTTAAACTAAAAAATGACACTATTTTCCACCATAGGCAGCTATCTCTTAATGATAAAAGGGATGTTTACCAAGCCAGAGAATTTTAAAATGTACTGGAAAGAATTGATGCACCAGTCTGCAGAAATCGGCATGGGTTCTTTAGGAATTGTGGCGGTAATTTCTGTTTTTATGGGGGCGGTTAGCGCAGTGCAAACTGCCTACCAACTTACCAGTCCTATTCTCCCTAAAGAAACGATTGCTGTAATCGTTCGCGATACAGTAATCCTGGAGTTTGCCCCTACATTGGTTTGTATTGTTTTGGCGGGTGTTGTAGGTAGTAAAATTGCCGGCGAATTGGGTAATATGCGGGTTAGCGAACAAATAGATGCGCTGGAAATTATGGGTATAAACACCAAATCCTATCTCGTATTGCCAAAAATAGTGGCCGCGTTAATAACCATCCCTATATTGGTAATTTTGGCTATGGTTTTGGGCATCTACGGCGGAAGGCTCGCCGGAAGTTTAGGTGGCATCCTTTCAACAGATACCTTTGACAGGGGATTGGTTGAAAGCTTTGTTCCTAAAAACGTGTGGTTTGCACTCGCCAAAGCGTATACATTTGCATTTATTATTAGCAGCGTTTCTTCATTTTATGGCTATCATGTTAAAGGAGGCGCTTTAGAAATAGGACGAGCAAGCACAACGGCAGTTATCACAAGTTGTGTCCTCATTTTATTTGCAGATTATACTCTTGCATCGTTTTTACTGTAAAGGACAAAAGCTATATATGAACCCATTAAAACTTGATTCAAGAAATTGCTGTTCAAATAATTATATTAACGCTTTTATTGACTTTCATTTAAATGCCTGAAAATTAAAGGTGATAAAAAGTAACCAGGTTCCACATGATAGAAATAAAAAATGTAAGTAAAAGTTTTGGAGATCGGCAGATTCTACAGGGTGTGAGTGCCGTAATGGAAACCGGTAAAACGAATCTTATAATTGGAACAAGCGGAAGTGGAAAAACGGTATTGCAAAAATGCATGGTTGGCCTGTTTGAAGTAGATGCCGGGGAAATAATATTTGACGGAACAAGCCTCACTACTATGCAAGAGGAGCAGCGGAAAGAACTTCGCCAGCAAATTGGAATGTTGTTCCAGGGGTCGGCGCTTTTTGACAGCATGACCGTTCAGCAAAACGTGAAATTTCCGCTTGATATGTTTACCAATTGGAGTCATTCAAAAAAAATAGCAAGAGTAAATGATGTTCTCGACCGCGTGAATTTAAAGGATACCAATAAAAAATTTCCTGCTGAAATAAGCGGCGGGATGAAGAAAAGGGTGGGCATTGCCAGGGCCATAGTTTTAAAGCCAAAATATTTATTTTGCGATGAGCCCAATTCCGGTCTTGACCCACAAACTTCTATGTTGATAGATTTATTAATTCATGAAATTACCGTTGAGAATAATATTACAACTGTTATAAATACGCACGACATGAACAGCGTAATGGAGATTGGAGAAAACATTCTTTATCTCTATTTGGGTAAAAAGGAATGGGAAGGAAATAATAAGGAAATTATTTTCAACAAACACGATAAATTAAATGAATTTATTTTTGCTTCGGCATTTTTACGTGATGCAAAAGATATGAGAATGCTTGAAGAAAAAGGCATTGTAGATAACGACAGGAATATGGAAGAGATCTTACGGGATGCAGGCGCCAACCTGGTAATTGATGAAGTTGACCAAATTAAGCCGGACGAAAAAAATGAATTAAAAACCTAAAAAGGCTTAAGATTCTTGCTTTCTTCCCGTGGATAAAAAGTTATTTTTTCTTCTCTTAAAATAATTGAATTCATTGAAAAATTTATTCTCAGTTATCCTAATATTCTTTGTTGCTTCTTCCCTAATTATACCAACAGGGAGCAAGGAAATTCTTCAGAAAATGCACAATCAATATGTAGGAAAATGGTACAAAACATTGTCCTTTAACCAAACAACGGAAGTCTATCACAATGATAGCCTGGTAAAATCACAAATTTGGTATGAGCATATAAAATTTCCTGCTAATTTTAGAATTGATTTTGGTAATCCAGATAATGGAAATGCTGTTATCTTTAAAAATGATTCATCATTTTCATTCAAAAGTGCCGTAAAAGCAAACGTTCAGCCTTATAAAGATGATCTCCTGTTTTTACTTGGAGGAATGTACTTTTATGAATTTAATACAGTGCTTTCTAAAATGAAATCTTTCGGATATAATCTTGATAAATACCATGAAGATAATTGGAAAGGAAGAAGTGTGTACGTCATTGGGGCTAAGTTGAATGAAGATTCTGTAAATCAACTCTGGATTGATAAAGAGAAATTATATATTGTTCGGATGATAAAATTTGAAGAGAAATTTAAAGAAGAAGCGCTATTTGAAAATCAGGTGAAATCCGGCGAAGGGTATACAGAAACACAAGTACATTTCTTTATAAATAATAAATTGGTACAGGTAGAAAAGTATCATGATATCAAAGCCAATATTTCTATAGAAGAAAATATTTTTAACCCTGAAAATTTTGTCAAACTAAAATTGTAAATGAAAGTGCAGCTTTAATTAGCTACCTGGAATTTGCCTGATTCCACAATATTTCCCTGGGCATCCCGAAGTTGGAAAATATATACTCCCCGGTAAATTCCATTAAGTGGTACTGATATCTTTTGCTCGGAAGCTTTGAGCTCTATAATTTTTTTACCGATAAAATTAAAGATGAGAAGATTATAAGATTTATCGTAATCTCTTTTGAATTCAAAATTGATGACGCTAACCGCCGGATTGGGGTAAAACTTTACAATTTTCGCTTCCTCATTACCGATAAAGGTTGATTTAACCTGTGCAGCGCTGCTGAAATGAAAACCAATAAAAAGAAGAAATATGTAAAAAATTCGTTTCAATATGATATTTTCTTTTTTTGTTTAAAGTTACAACTTTTATAATAGGATCAAAACAGGACTTCGAATTATAACAAAGTTGTCAAAATATTAAACCATTTAATAAACGAAGGAAGGCGCCATAAAATTGTGCAACACCCATGAAATTTATTAGAAACAAGAAATAATTATACTGATAACCAATTATTTGAGCATCTCTAACGATTTATTGATCGCTTCATAATTAGGTTCTTCTCCTGCATTTTCAAGTACTTCAGCATATTTAATCTTGCCATCTTTTCCAATTACAAAAGCGCTTCGCTTACTTACGCCTTTCATGCCCATAGCAAAAGTTTCATAAAGAGAATCATAATCCTGGGAGACAGTTTTATTAAAATCACTAAGCAACGTAAAATTGAGGTTTTGGTCCTCTTTAAATTTTGCCAGCGTCTGCGGCGAATCAACCGAAATAGCCAACACCGTCGCATCAATATTATTATATTGGCCTATGTTATCACGTACATGGCAAAGTTCCTTTGTGCAAACGCTAGTAAAAGCGAGTGGAAAAAATAATAACAACACATTTTTATCTTTATAATCGCTGAGAGAAATTTGCTTTTTATCTGAGCTATACAAACTAAATTCTGGAGCTATTGAGCCAACTTCAATCTTCATGTATTTTATTTTTATGAGCAAAAATAAATCATTGCATTCGTTGAACCGGAAATTTGAATTAAGTATTAGAAGACGGAAAATTGGACAATACGGGAATTAGAATTTACAATATGTGATTTTGTCACGCCGAAAATTCTTGAAATATTATTGAAGATTTACAGAAAGGAGTTGATTACCAAACTTCGTAAGAAAGCAATTCATTTTCAATCTTAATTCTTTCGCCTTCCTTTATAATGTACATACATGCAAATGCAGTAAGTGCCGTAATGGCGAAAAAATAAAATACGCCTTTTCCTATTTTAGTTTTTTTATTTTGAATAGAGCCGCCCATAACAAGAAAATTTCGGAATATATAATTGTGCTGTAAATTAATAAAAATCATGCCACAACAAAAATCATTTACAAACGAAAATTTTTATTGATTAAATATATTAACCGGCAAAATAATTTCCCAACGATTTCGTCCGCTACCTCCAAATAGATTTGCATCCAACAAATGACTGTACCTTATTCCGATTGAAATATTGGCTTCGTTCCACCATTTTGTATCAAAGTTAATTTCAGCGCCTGCTGATCGGAAGTTTGCAATAAACTTGTTTCCATTTGAATAAAAGTCTTTGGTCTTTGTATCGTCATAAAATAAATTACCTGTTACCCTCAACAGGTAAAAAATATTTCCAAAACCTGCATCCGGATAAAATAAAGGGAAGTGGTAATCGATTCCCCATTTATACATTTCATATAAATTGATGGCACTGTAGCCTCGTGAAAATGGGAAGCCACTTGAAAAGTTTATTTCACTATTTGCGCCTTGTTTTAAATAAGCCCCATTTAAAACGACACTGTGATTTTTAGAAAACCCTGGCAAGTATAAATTTCCATTGGCAACAAATTGATAACCTTTATAACGGGTTAGCGGAGCCTTGTATGAAACGTCAATTGATTGGGCAAATTGCGGATAAATTTGTTGGATTGTTTTCTGCATTTGATGAGAAAAAGAAAGGAAATTGCTTGAATATCCGTAGCTGATTTTACCAAGCGTATCCTTAAATTTTCCACGGAAATCACTTTCATTATATACATACTGGGAGCCGAAATTTAAAAAAGTAAAGGAGCGTCGCTTGCTAAAATTAAGCGGTATATTAAAGCCGGCGTAAGGCTCTATTTCATTATATACTACTTCATTATCATGGTATAAAGTCCGGCGATCAAAAGTGTAATTAATGCCTGCAGTAACAAAAGGAAATAAGGCGCCGTAAGTTGTATTAAATCCTATTCTTTTAAACTTTTCTGCGCGATCATAAGTAAGCGAGATTTGAGAATGCAAAGTATTAAGAATATTTTCTCCCAGGAGATTTAAAGTATACTCCGGATCATTCGCTGCCGGTTCAATGCTGTGAAAGTTCAAAAGCTTAAATCCTTTTGAATATTTCAGTACTGGCAAAGTTTCGTTCGGAACACTGTACAATAAATCTGAGTTGGTATTTTGTAACGCCGTAATGCCGAAGCTAAAGGTGTTTTTTTCGAGGTTTTCGGGTTCTGTTTCTTTAAAAACTACTTCACTTTTGGGCACCGCTTTTATTCGATATCCTTCTGAAGTAAATTCGCTCCAGGCAATTGTCCCGTCACTTATTGATGGCTGGTATTTTCCAAGGCCTGCTTGTTTTTGATAATCAATTCTCCAGATTTTTTTATCTGAAAATGTATAGCAAAACAATTCATCATTTTTTTTATAGGAATAAGAAAAATAAACGGTATCGTGAAGTATAAAGGGAAAGCCAATAACGTTATATGAAAACGGAGTTAGAAAATCCGCATTTCCGTCCCTGATGTTTATAACAGCAAGCGACATCTGTCCTTCTGTATTTCTAATAGCACTCACTACTTTTGCATCACCATAAAATTTTGGATAGGTATAAAAAAGATGTTGGGGATTCGGTATCACTTCCAGAAGTTTTCCGGACGCAGCATCTATCAAATGTAAATTACATTTTATATTTGAAGCCTCGTCAACGGCTATAATTTTTTTTCCGTCATCGCTAATATCAGGTGAAAAATATTTTGAAAGTTTAGTAAGCGTATGTTGCTTACCGTTAGTTATATCCAGAATGCGTAAGTTGCTGTAATCACGGTATCCCCATCGTACATCCGGTTTGTATGAAGCGTAAACGATTTTGCCGTTTCGAAAACTAAATTGGTCGTCATAGGAAAAATCTTTAACCCTGATTTTCTTTTCGCCATTTCGGGTGCGTAGTATGAACATGGGTATTACATTGTAGCCGCTTTTTAACAATACCATTGTATCGTTGCCAATGAAGGCGGGAAATTGATCACTCGTATAAACATGCGATTTAATCTTATTTTTTTTGTCATTATTTTCCAGGCTAAATTGGTTCTTAAAAAAATCAAATGCTTCATTTCTGAAAGTAACATAATCCTTTCCGGAATATTTTTTTATGGCGCGCTGAAGCGGATAAAATAATCCTTTAAAAGCGGCTGCGTCTTGCGTAACATTTTCCCAGAAAGTATCCCCATATTTTTGCCGTCCATAAGCAACCAGCAAAAATCCCAATTCATAATGATTAGGAACAAAATCTCTGTAAGATCCGTTTCGAAGTTTCATCCAGCTATAATGCTTTCCATCTTTCCAAAGAGATCGATAAGCATTATAAAAAAAAGGCAGGCTTCCGCGGCCCTGTTTACTCAAATTAGTTTCGTTGTAAACTGCATCGCCTTCAAAAAACCAATTTGGAATAGCCGCATTATTGGCCAATGCCTGCCCTTCCTCGCCAAAAATATCGTGAAGTAGCTTTGCAATACCCACGTCAAAATTATTGTATTGCTGCACGTGCCTGTATTCATGAATGGCGAGTTGGTCGGGCCAGGGCAAGCTGCCTAATTCGAAACTATTTTGTAACGGGGTTATTAAAAATTCACTTCTAAAGGGGGCCAGGCCGACGTAAGCATTGGAGACAGTGGTTTGATTTTGTAAAACGAGGTTGATTTTTTTCGAATGTTTGCCTATCGTTTGCAAAGTTGGTCCATTTATAAAATTGATAACATTCGATACTCTTTGCGCGGTTGAATCAAGCCCTGCAGGAAAAATAATCCTTGATAATCGCGAATTAATCTGTTTCCATTTTAAAGAAGGCGGATTACCTCCAAATATTTGAGCGAAACCGGGACTAAAATTGAAAAGAATAGTGAAAATAATCAGAGTTTTCCTGGTGTAATGCATAGATTTTTTTATGGACGATGAAGTTATGCAAATTGCTCTGCTTCAAGCTTTATATGCCACCGAAATTAACGAGATAAAAATCTTATCTTACCTCATACTTATCTTACAAATAAACCGTTTAAATAAAGTAGACCTTAACTATAGATGTTTGTTATCAATTCTGTTTTAAGTTAATAAACATTTTAATAATTTTGTTTCACATGAATAAAAACATTCTTTTAATATTATGTTTATACCTTTTGGTAAGCACGTCTTGTAAAAAGACAGCCGCGTTAGATACGAATACCCTGCTTGAGCAGTATTTCGAAACTAATATTATCAACAGAAACTTCATTGTTACCCTCGCAAAGGATAGTAGCGTCGACCTGACTCCAAATTACAATGGTTATGTATTTGTTCTTTTAAAAGCGGACTTATATCATGGACCATTGCAGGCAACAAAAAGCGGAATAATCTACACAGGTACGTGGGATTGTAACAGCGACTACAGTAAATTAACTATCTCGCTTCCAACGCCTCCTGCAGATTTTGGTTTTTTAAACAGGGCATGGCGTTTTAAAAGCAAAAGTTTCCCCACACTTCAATTGGCACCTTGGGGCGCAACCGATTCACTTTTATTGAACATGTACAGGCAATAAGAAAAAGCATAGTAACCATAGTAATTGTGATGTAACACTTGTTCCAAAGTTTGCACACTCTGCCGGTGCTAAAATGAGCGTAAGCGATTATTCATACCTGACCTTTCCTGGAGACTATTCTCAGCAAGGTGGTAACTCGGAAACCATTGCCGGTATGCTTTACAGTATCCTGCTCGATGATCCGGAAGATCCGAAACACACTATTTCCGGCGGCGCGTTTGTAAGTTGGAAAGACGGGCAAAGGCGGCATGGAGCTTTCACTCTCTTACCTTAAATTTTTCGATAGAATAATTCTTAGAGAGAAGCGGTTCGTTTCCCGCGTTTTTAAATGTAAACTTTATTAACCGATGTCGCCAACAGTCGTTTTGCCCTGGCGTATCTTCGCAAAAAAGAATTAATGAAAATCAATGATGTAATTAATTGCCTGGAAAATTTTGCCCCGTTGAGTTTGCAGGAAGATTATGACAATGCGGGATTGATTGTTGGAAACCACAACGATGACTGCAAAGGAATTATCACTGCACTTGATGTAAATGAAGACGTTATAGCTGAAGCCGTTAAAAAGGGATGCAATCTTATTGTGGCCCATCATCCCATTATTTTTAAAGGGTTGAAAAAGCTAAATGGAAAAAATTATGTAGAGCGAACCGTTATCGATGCCATAAAAAATAACATTTCAATTTATGCGATTCATACAAATCTTGACAATGTCATTAACGGAGTTAATTATGAAATTGCCCGAAAATTAGGCTTAAAAAACCTCAAAGTGCTTTCGCCAAAACAAGATAGCCTGAAAAAGTTGGTTACTTTTTCTCCGCAAAAAAATGCTGAAGAAATAAGAGCTGCATTATTTGAAATGGGTGCCGGAAATATTGGTGCTTATAGCGAATGTAGTTTTAATGTTGATGGTGTGGGCTCCTTCAAAGCCGGAGAGAAAGCCTCGCCATTTGTTGGGGAGATCGGCGCGCGTCATAATGAAAATGAAACACGAATAGAAGTGATTTTTCCTTCTCACCTGGAACAAAAAATTATTAAAAACTTATTGGCAGTTCATCCTTACGAGGAGGTCGCTTACGATATTTATTCTTTAAGCAATGTTCATTCGGGAGTAGGTAGCGGTTTAATAGGCGAAATGCCAACTTCTGTTTCAGAAGAGGATTTACTACTGAAACTGAAGACCGAATTTGGCCTTACCATTATTCGTCATACCGCTTTTCTTCATAAAAAAATTATAAAAGTAGCGCTTTGCGGAGGTGCCGGAAGTTTTCTCATTTCTACGGCAAAAGCAGCGGGAGCCGACGCCTATGTTACTTCGGACGTGAAATATCACGAGTTTTTCGATGCAGATAACTCTATTTTTTTGGCAGATATTGGCCATTATGAGAGCGAACAGTTCACTATTGACCTTTTAGGTGAAATTTTACAGCAAAAATTTCCTAACTTTGCCGTCCTTAAAACAGAGATTAAGACAAATCCTGTAAATTATTACCTGTAGAGAATGGGTCGAAGTTTCTGAATAAATTATCAAAATCATTCATAATATATGTCACAAGTAAAAGATTATTCTGTAGAAGAAAAATTATCGTCTCTTGTCAAACTTCAAAAAATTGATAGCAAACTCGACGGGCTCCAGATTTTAAAGGGTGAATTACCAATTGAGGTAAGCGATCTTGAAGATGAAATTGCCGGATTAAATGCAAGACAAAACCGTATTGAAGAGGAAATGAATGGAATGCAACAATTTATTGAGGACAAAAAAACCTTGATAAAAGATTCGCAGGAACTTATAAAAAAATACGAGAAGCAAAGCGACAACGTAAAAAACAACCGGGAGTTTGAAGCTGTCAATAAAGAGATAGAAATGCAAACGCTTGAAGTGAAGCTTGCTGAAAAGCACATTAAAGATGCCACGGAAGAAATTGCTGAAAAAGGTAAGCAACTGGAAGTAGCAAAAAAAGCTGTTGCAACTAAAGAAAATAATTTAAAAGGTAAAAAAGGCGAACTGGAAAAAATTATCGCTGAAACTGATAAAGAAGAAAAAAATTACAATAAACAAGCCACCGCTGCAAGGGAATTGGTTGACGAAAGATTGCTGGTTAGTTATGACAGGATACGTAAAAATTATCGCAACGGCCTGGCTGTAGTTCCTGTTGAAAGAGATTCATGTGGTGGCTGTTACAATGCAATTCCTCCACAAAAACAAAGTGATATTAAGCAACGCAAAAAAATTATTGTTTGCGAAAACTGTGGCCGTATTTTAGTGGATGATGAACTGAACGATTCAGTAGAAATAAAATAAATTCATTTTTTATCTGATAAATATAAGGCGCTTTTTTGCGCCTTTTTTTGTGATAAAAGCTTCCCCGTTCCATAAATCTCTCATTCAGTTTCTGTGACACCTATAAATTATAATTGATGTAATTTGCCTTTTCAAATGCTTCAGCAATTACACATACAGAATTATGCAATAATCGATTCTATTGACATAAATTTTTCGCCCAACTTAAATATTATAACTGGCGAAACTGGTGCCGGTAAAAGTATTTTAATGGGCGCGCTCAGCCTTATTTTAGGAGAAAGGTCAGAAATTTCTGTATTAGCGGATAAGGAAAAA
>JBBRSV010000062.1:0-26105 GCA_038245055.1 Chitinophagales bacterium
AATAAGATTTTTTTATAAAAGTTGCCTACACCCAGAACTTTAGAAAGTTTGACAGCTATTTTAGCAGTAAAAGGAAAAAGCCTCGCAAACTTAAAGTTTACAAGGCTTTTTATCTTAATTAAGCGGACCGGACGGGACTCGGGCGGCCACTTAAAATCAATATGTTAGAGTACCTTTTTTGAAAAGGTCACCGAATTGGTCACCGAAGGCAATATTTCAATCAACTTTGAACAATAATGTACCAGAGTACTGTCATAAAGTTAATAAAATCAGTACTATTTTTAGCAATTTCAGGCAGAATTATTCAGCAAAAATTTATTTAAAATTTTTTGTAATTAATTCAATTACTTTCAGGCAATACCCATGCTTTTACCAGGGCTTTATGATACTTTAGAAGTGAAGGAACTGATTTACACTTTCTTCGTCGAAGCCGGTAAATTGACAAAACTCTTTTACTGTTAGAAATGTACCTCTCTCCTTTTTATTTTTCTTTTTGATTTTGGCAATCAGCTTTCTAGCGGCACGTTCTTTACGGCCGGTTATATTCATGATGTCTTTTGCATAAATGACTATGCGATTTGGGATCGTTTGCTGCATAACTATGCACGTTCGGTACCGTTGCTTTTTTTGTTGCCAATGTGTTTTTAATGTTGTGGTGAACAAAGCAAAAATATAAAATATTATGTAGCGCTCACTGATCAGCATAAAAGTTTTTGCGATGTATTATTCATCTTTAAAACAATTTAAAAAATGGCAAAACAAAAAGGTATAATAAAACTTGAAGGTACTATCGGAGATATTACTTTCTATAAATCCAAGGATGGCTTTTTGGCAAAAGGTAAGGGAGGAATTCCTGCAGACCGTATTGCCAACGACCCTAACTTTCAGCGGACCCGTGAAAACGGATCTGAATTTGGCAGGGCGGGAAAAGCTGGTAAGGTTTTGCGAAACGCTATCCGTGCATTGTTACAAAATGCCTCTGACAGATTGGTGGTAAGCCGGTTGACCACACAAATGGTTAAGGTTATACAGGAAGACAGCATTAACCCCCGCGGATTGAGAAACGTGATTGATGGTGAAGCGGAATTGTTGCAGGGCTTTGAGTTTAACATTAACGGTAAACTCGGTACGACTTTGTATGCACCGTTTACGGGCACCATTGACCGTGTGGCTGGTACACTGGAAGCGGATATTCCATCTTTTGTGCCTGCAAACATGATTGCTGCACCAAGAGGAACTACTCACTTTAAAATCATTTCTGCAGGTGCGGAGGTTGATTTTGAAAATGAAAGTTTTGTAGCACAAACCACAGAGTCGGCTGTGTTGCCCTGGGATAATACTGCGACAGCAGTTTTAAACCTTTCGAATGCAGTTACGGCAAACAGCACGCATCCGTTGTTCCTTGTGTTGGGCATTAGTTTTTACCAGGAAGTAAACGGTCTGATGTACCCGCTGAAAAACGGCGCTTATAATGCCCTGTCACTTGTGAAAGTGAACGGTGTTTAATTCCTAAAATCTATACATTATGAAACTGGAGCTTACTTTAAACAGAACGTATTATCCCGAGGGAACGAACGGACAAATAAATATTGCCGGCAAAAGATTGTGCTTTTCCATTGAATTACCCTGGAAGGCGAATCAAACACAGGCATCGTGTATTCCGGAGGGAATTTATGAACTGAAAAAAAGATACAGTCCTAAACATGGTCATCATCTACAGGTAATTAATGTGCCAGGAAGGGACCTCATTCTGTTGCATCCTGCAAATGAAGCACTGAAAGAATTGAAGGGCTGTATTGCTCCAGTTTCATTATTAACGGGCGAAGGAAAAGGAAACAGTTCCAGGGTAGCATTGAAAAAAGTTCTGGATAAAGTTTTACCGGAACTCGAGAAAGGAAACAAAGTTTTTTTAATTATAAAATCGGAGCCATTATGAAAATAGTAAAGCGGGTTCAATCCCCTACCCCCAAATTTTTTAAACGTTTGAGAAATATAGGACTTGCGGTAGCTGCTGTTGGCACTACTATAATTTCTGCGCCTGTTGCACTGCCGGCATTGATTGTAAAGATTGCCGGTTACCTGGCCGTGGCCGGTGGTGTAGCCGGTACCATCAGTCAAACTGCTGTTACCAACGAAAATGATTAATTATGGACCAGCATTATTTTGACAATGGAACAAAAGCCGGAACGGCTGGCGGAACAATATTGACAATTCTGTTTTACATTCAGAGTGCTGATATTTTAAAAACAGCCATCCTTGCGGCTGTTGGTGCCATGGTTAGTTTTGGCGTGACATTATTTCTTAAATTTATTATCAACCAGTTAAAAAAATAGCTGCTTCTGTGTGGTGACAGAAGTAAATCAAAAAAGGGCCCCGGTCGCAAATGGCCGGGGCTTTTTTTTATACAATTGAATTATTACTATTATCGCCTACAATTTGAATATGGCCTGTTTTTCTTTCCATATCTGCTTAAAATTTTTCTTCATATCCTTACTCAAAAAAGAATGATCAATCAGGTCGATGACTTCTTTATTCCGTTTATTGAAATGTTTAAACCGGTGTGTGTACACTTTTTCATTGATGCCCAAAGTTTCTGCAAGCGCAGAAAAATCAGCTAATTTTATTTTGTTCTTTTTACCATTCAGGGTCAATGCCATCTCTTCCTTGTCTTTTGGATTTACCAGGTTTACATTCAATAAGTCGTAAGCCGGACTAAGCACTACGCCTGTTGGTTGATGTAAAACGGAAAAATTCTTCAGGTGCATATCATTGTTACCTACTAAATAACTGAACAATACCAGGTCAAAGTAATTCAGCAGATCTAAACCTTTATTACAATATTTTGTAACCAGCTTACCGGCTTTTTCATAAGAGCTTTTGTATTTGTTTTCAGTTAATAGTTCTGAAAGCTGGCAAAGGTCTTCCTGGTGTATTTTTTTTCCGTCTTTCCTGTCGAAGCGTTTGGCTAGGTAAACGATGTTACCATCGCTGGCCTGCATCAGCGTATGCTGGCACACAGGAATCTTGAACAGCCTGGCCAGGTGCATGGTAAGGTCTTCTGTTTCGGGCATCATTTTATAATAATGATGTTGTGGTTTTAAAATATACTCTCCCCAAAGTCCTACAATGGTTAATCGGTTTTTTGCTTTCGTTTTTTTAAGCGTTACTGATAGTTTTGGTTGTACGCCTGTAACGGCAATTCGTTGGTTTACAGTTTGCCTGGCCAATGCATTCAGGAGCTCGTCGTTTAATTCCAAAGCAGGCAGTTCCGCTGTACTAAAGAATTTTTTGGCACAGGCCGGATGGTAATTTAGTTCCCCGGCATTCTTATAACAAAACCAACAATTTACCATGGCTATTTATTTTCATTTATGGGTAATACCGTTACGGCGCCAATTGAATCTCTGCAGGTAGCCAGTAGCAATTCAAAACGGTCATTCGCTTTAACTTTCCATTGATCAACTGCGATATCCAGTAGCCAACCTTCCGGAATCAATCCATCAAAAAAAGCGAACAATGTTTTACTGGTATAGACTTCTTTTTGTTTGGGCAATGTAAGACTTACCGGTTTACTGTTTGCAAGCTCCAGGTATGGAGGATCGTATTGAAAAGTATAGCCATCATCCGTTTCCGAAAGTGTGGCAGCTAATTTTCCATCGTACATTACTTGTGCGCTTTTAATCATTGCCTTTTGTTTTTGATGTTACTTTTAAATGGGCACCAAATAGATCCAGTATATGATTTACTTTGTCCATACGCATAGTAGTTTTGCCCTGTTCTATTTCTCTTACTAAACGAAGTCCTACCCCTGCTTTTGCGGCCAAGTCTTCCTGTGTAAGGTTGTTGTCCTTTCGCTTTTGTTTCAGAAATTCAGATAAGTTCATTTTATACCTTTTAGGGTATAAAGATAGTAATAATATTGATTTTATACCCATAAAGGTATAATGCCCCTAAAATAATGGCAGCTATACCCGAATGGGTATAATAAGAATAAAGCCCCGACCAAAGTGGCCGGGGCTTTTTTTGCTCACCATTGAACTGAAATGATTTAGTGAGCCTTATTGAAGAAATTATTCATTAAAGCTTTTTGTAAATTTTCAGAAGCTTTGACTTGGGCTTCTAAGGAAGATTTCAACTTGCTTAATTTATCCAGCGTTGCAATTAACTCCCGGAGCTTAGACCAATCATTCTTTAGAGCTGGAGCCACTTCACGTAGAAGGTGCCGAACATCATTAATATTTATAAAAGGAATAACTGAACCACGAAGCTGTATTTTGAATTTACCAGATTGGAATAATGCATAAATCAACCAGAAATAAAAATCAACATATTCCTGGTTAGCGCAGATAACTACAAAAGAATTTGGCCATGGCGTTAAAGATGGCTTACCTGCATTTGTGCCTTTGCAAAGGACAAAGAAAATATTTGGGTTTTTAAAAGCATCTGAATAGTTGCAACGAATTAAAGGAAATATCATAATTGAATTTACCGACTGGTTTTACTGACGGCAGTATTTGACATCAGGCCAGCGATAGGCAACCTAAATGCAGCGTGGGCAGGGAAGGCAAAGTTTTTTGCTAAAAAATACTACCCGGGAGTGGAGCCATATTTGCGAAGCATGGCGAAACGGAGGGTGGAGATTTTTTTGTAAAAACCGGAGGCGGCGAAGTGAAACGAGCCAGACCTTGCCGACCTAAGTGGCATAACTTGCCTTATCGCTGGGCTGAGTTAAAAAGAATAGTTTTTATCAGGAAACGAAGCTGAATCAATATTGGAAAAAGCCGACTCAATTGAACTGTGACATTCATGGCTGATAATTAAATGTCTTTTTATTTTTTTTAGGGAGTTGTGCCTTAGTCTGCATTGGTATTTTTGCGGCCTTTTTTTATCCTTGCTCTTTTGGATGGTTTGTTGGCAGACAAATCCATGGATTAGTAGTTAATTCTTCAATTGTATTCCTGTCTTTTTTTCACAAGTTTAAATTCAATCGTTCACTTCCTGCGGCGATAGCCGGTTACCGCCCCCAAATGCGCCCTTGTATTGCTGGGTGAGGACGGGAATGGCTTGCCCCGACTATAAAGTGAAGCGAAGCGGAACGGCGAGGGGCAAGCCATGAAGGCCGCAACACAACGTGGCTGCGTTTGTGTGGTATCGCATAGCGAAGCTATAAGCAAGGCTATAACACAGAAAGCAACTCAGAGGGCTGTGCCAGTGCAGCAAAACAACAGCAGGGGGCGCATAAGGGAGCAGGCGGTTTTTGCGTTGGCAATTGTGCGTCAAGAAAAACCGCCGCAGCGACCGCGCTAAAATGTGGAGGAGGCTTTTTTATTTTTTCGCTAAAGCATGGCGTAGCCGCCAATAAAAAAAATAATAAAACAGCCGACGGACTGCGGGGCAGCGAAGCGGTGGCAAAACCATGCCGCACTTCGGCAGGCTCCCACGATAGGCATCGGGGCAGGCAGTGCGATGGCTTAGTGTGGCGTGTGTTTTTATTATAGGGTGCTGCAACCGCAGACAACTTAACCCAATAAATTTTGGACCAAAGCGCAGCGGCGGTACAAAGAAGCAGAAAGGCGTCAGCCACAAAATGAAAGAAGCGTTAGGTGCAGCGATACGCAAATAAAATAAATGGTGAGGAACGAGCCGTTATTTTTTTGCGTTTGGCTGCGATGGGGGTTTCTTTTGCAGCTATTGGAGGAACGACAATTGCTGCAAATTGTATGGATGGATAAAGCTCTCGATACAAATACAGTTTTATCTGAGCAACAGATAAATCATATTCTATCAAAACAAAAAAAGCCCCGAAGGGCTTTAACTAAGGCAACATAGCTAACCAACGCTTAGAACCTGGTGCTGGATAACGACAACGACCAACAACAACGCCATGACTAACATAGATATGCCAACCATTAGCAGCGCAAACCCAAACTTGACAAGAAGCAGTGTAACAAAATAAATGATACATAATATAAAATTTAAAAAATGATAAAATATAAATACAGAACTGTAACAGCCATTGGGCATCGGCGCATCCAAATTTTTTTAGCATAAATGTTGGGACTGTGTGGGGGGGCTGTGTTTATGGCTAAAAAAATTTGGATGCGTCCGGGTGGGTTTGTGTGGAGGCGCCAATGGCTAACTTTGTGTAGTATTTGTTTTTGATGAATTCCCGGAGCGATAAGTTGAATGAGTAAAGTGAAGTTGTATTTTAGTGCGCAGGCTTGCAGCTGCCCTTGCTGGGCTTGTGCGATGGCTTAGGGCTGCTGCAGGAGTGCTAATTGAAGCGTAATGACTTTTGCTGAAAGGCTACCGACTGAATGAACTAAGAGTAGTGTAGTTTACGGAATGAAACGATGTGTCCTTCGACTTCGCTCTGGATGAAGAAGGTGACCTGTAGTCAGAAAGTAATTGCATTAGGGATTGCAGTGGAAAATCCTTTTTTGCATCAAAAAAGATTGCAACGGAAAGCCCGCCCCGAAGGGGAATGCCCTAATGATTCATTTTCTATGCTTCAACTTCGATGCAATTCCAAATAATACCGATTATGTTTATTCTATTGTCCAATTCTGCTATCGCTACATTGTATTATGAATAAACTATATTGGCATTAAACCTTTGACTTTTTTGGACTAAATAGGATTTATATATGGTATTAACGGAGCAATAATGTAAATCCATAAATGTTCTATGTGGGGGTTGATATGATTGCCGGAGCTATTGAACTTGCACGGTTCATAGATACTCCGCATATTGGACATGCAAACATTGCGTCAAACAATTCCATCCAGTTTGAGTAAGTATTCGACACAAACGCAGGAGAAGTGAAACACAGTACAATTCCAATTCATCATGGCCAAATTTTTATTATTTAAAGTAGCCTGTAATTTTACCGGATTAGTAAAAAAGAACCCTTTTTTACTACATTACCACACAAAGTTTTAGCCTTGATAAAATAAATATAACTTCCCATATCGGCAGGTTGTCCTTTATAATGTCCTTTCCAGCATTCGGCAGCATTACTTGTTTCAAAAACTTTTTCACCATACCTGTTATAGATGATAAACACAAGATCTTGTACATCTCTGTAATAGCGGATTCCAAAACAATCATTGATACCGTCATTATTGGGAGTAAAACTGTTGGGTAACAAAATTCCATCATCACCAAAGTTAACGAGCACCGTAACGCTGTCGGTGTTTGTACAGCCTGCATTATCGGAAACCGTAACCTTGTATTTTGTGGTTGTAACCGGATTCACAACAGGATTCGATATACTGGCATTATTTAGTGTTGCTGATGGAGACCAGGAATATGAAATGGCACCGCTCGCATTTAGCTGCGTAAACGGTTTGTTGCAATTGATATCATTCGATTTTGTTGCATTTGCAAGAGGCAAAGGCAATACGTTTACGTCAACATTAAAGATGCTATCGTAGTTACATGTTTTGTCTGATATCATAACAGTATAAACTGTGGTAACCGGAGGATTCGCTACCGGGTTAATGATATTAGCATTGCTTAAAAATACCGTTGGCGTCCATGAATATTGAAAACCATTTCCGTTGTTTCCATTTAATAGAACCGATTCTCCTTTACAGATTGTTTTTCCTTGCGGTGCTATAAAACTTATCGGCGTTTTTACATTTATATTAATGGTATCGCTGGCTTTACATCCGTTTGCACCAGTACCATTAACAATCAATCTTCGTGAAACAGAATCAACAAACTGTGGACTTGCAATGGTTGAATCATTTACATAAATGCCCGGACTCCAGATATAATTCGTTGCTCCGTTTGTTGTTAAAACCAATGATGCATTTTTGCAAATGGACGTATCATTTAATGTTTTTACGACGGGGTTTTTATTTATGGTGATGGTAACAGAATCTACTGCCGAACAGCCTGTACCATTTGAAACGGTAAGATAAAATTTTGTTGTTGTATCAATGGTTGCCAAAGGGTTTGGAATAGTATTGTTATTTAAATAAGCAGACGGTGACCAGGAATAAGAACCAGTACCACTGCCGTATAATGGAACCGAAACAAAACCGCCAGCACAAAGTGCCGTATCAGCGCCAGCTTCCGCCAACATAAAGCCTGCAGAGTTTATTGACTTAGTGATGCTGTCTTTGCAGCCGTTAATATCTGTAACAACAAGTTTTACATTATAGTTAGCAACTGCGTTGTAATTGTGAACCGTGTTTTGCGTATTAGCAGTGCCCCCGTCGCCAAAAAACCATTGCCATGATGCAACCGGATAAGTATTTGTAAAACCCAATCCTTTAAATAAAATATTGTTGCAATAGTTTACTGTGGTATCAATGCGTACAGAATCGATATTGGGAATAAATGCAACGGTATCAACAGGAAGTAATAAATTAAAAAAGTTAATGCCGGCATTCCCTTTTACAGCACCCCAGGGATTATTGACATCCAGGATAATTTTACCATTATCTCCGCCGGTAGCTATGTAGGTAATATTTGAAGGAAATGAATTTGCGTTAAAATAAAATACTCCACCGCCACCGCCACCGCCCGGGCCTGGTCGGCCGCCCGGTGCAACAGGGCTAAGAACATTGCCTCCCATCCCTCCTTGCGTATTAACAGTTATACCATCCATGGTAATTACCTGGTTATTTACCAGCAAAATCGTTCCTCCTGAACCACCACCACTCATTCCGTCATTACAATTACCCCCATAGCAATAACCACCATCGAAGCCATTTGATATAATTGATTTGTTATTCATTATCAAATCGGGCGTAATAATAATGGCAATACCACCACCTGCACCGCCAGAAGTTATGTAAGTTGAATTGTCTATATGCCCGGCACCTCCACCACTACCTAAAAATATTCTACCTGCATTTGCAGTATATTGAAGATTGTTTCCTCCAATGCCCCTGTTATTAAATGGAGCAAAGCCGCAGGAATCAGATTGATAACCGCCAAAACCTCCGGCACCGCCGTTACCACCACCACCACCACCTGCATTATGACTGTTGCCGCCTCCGCCGCCAGCAGCAAAGGAACCTTTTCCTTCACTATAATTTTGCGATAATGAGCTAATACTCTCTCCTTTAAAACCACCAAATTGACTGGTTGCCGGATATGTATAATTATTCTGATTGCAGCTTAATGATGAATTAACAGCATTATACCCTTCACCACCCTTGAATCCTTTTCCGCTGACATCAATATCTTCGTCGGATTGCAGGCTGATTCTGGAGAATATAGCTAATATCCCTCCCTTAGTTCCATCCCATGGATCACAGGTTAACCCACCGCCGAAATTTCCCGTTTTGTAAGCAGGCACTCTTACCAATTGTACAACACCTGTTGGGATATCATAACTTTTAGTCAGTCTGTTTTTAAAGGTTATTATATTTCCTGCTTTTCGACTTATATAATTAAATTCGTAATTACCTGCATTTCTATAATCCAGTATAGTACCAAATGAGGCAGTATTGCTGGTATCAATAACAGCACCTTTCATTTGAATGAGTAAAACAGTATCACCCACAAAATAACCCGAATCGTTGCTTACAGTAATTTGATTGGTACATATATTATAAGCCAATACTTCGGTATAAATATTTACAACTGCGGGAGGATCGTGTTGAGGTTTATTTATAACAGGTTTTTGTACAGGAATGTTACGGCCGGTTATTACCTGGCCAATACTATAATTTGAAATCAGTAACAATAGAAACCAGAGTCTTTTCATGATAACTCTTTAAAATTAATAATTATTTTCTTGCCTTGTACCAAATGTATTTTTGAATCTGTATTTAATAAGCAAAAGTCATTCCTGCATCGAAGCCCTTATTACTATTTTACTTTACTACCTACCGGAAAAGTTACCCCTAAATTTAATATCATTTCATAAGCACCAAAAGCAAGTAAAGAAGAGATAAGAAATACATAAATACTATTTGATTTTCAAACCTGACCTTCTTAAAATAAAATAGAACCCTATCAGAATGAAAGGGATGCTTAATATTTGTCCCATGTTAACCGGCAATCTGTTTTCAAAAATTTCCTGATTTTCTTTTACAAATTCAATTACGAAACGAACTGAAAAAAGCAGTACCAGGAATAAGCCAAATAAAAAGCCATTTTTGAGTTGTTGCCCTTTCTTATAATAAAAAATACAAAGCGTAAAAAAGATGAATAAATACAAAATCGCTTCATAGAGTTGTGTGGGATGGCGTGGGATAAAATCAACCCGTTCAAAAACAAATGCCCAAGGAACGGTGGTTGGCCTTCCGATAATTTCTGAATTAAATAAATTGCCCATCCTGATAAAAAAGGCTGATAAAGCCACAACAATTACAAGCCTATCTATAGTCCAGAGGAATGATTGCTTATAGTTCTTACAATAAAGTGCAACAGCAAGCAATATCCCCACTGCCCCGCCATGACTGGCTAAACCCTGGTAACCCGTTAACTCAAATTTTCCATTAGTAATCTGAAAGGGCAGAATAATTTCAAGTAAGTGATGTTTATAGTAAATAAATTCATAGAACAATGTATGGCCCAGCCTTGCCCCGATTAAAGTACCAATAAACACATAAACAAAGAGCTTATCTAAGAGTTTTAATTCAATATTTTCATTAGTGAATATTTTAGTAAGAATAAAATAGCTGAAAATAAAAGCCGCACCAAACATCAATGAATAATATCTGAGTGCAAAACCTCCAATCCGGAAGATTTCAGGATTAATATTCCAGTTAATATAAATAAGCATACTATCTCAGTTCAATAGATTTTTAATTTGCCCGCAATCTTTAATAGTGTTCAATGATTGTTACCTAAACGTTTTGTTGTTAAGAATGATTTATTTTTGTACGTTAATATGTTAGGGTTATCCCGGCACCAACACCCATATCGCTATCCCAATGCGTTGATACCGAAATATATTTTGTGGCGATGTACCTAAACCCCGCCATGTATTCTTTATCTGTATTTATCATCCATGCAAACCGAAGCCTTGGTGTTATCGGAATATCTTCTCTTGATAATTGAAAACGAAGTTTTCCATTTCCGTCAATTCTAAAATCTGCAACTGTCAGGGTTGGTAACGTATAGGCAATACCTGCAACTATTGTATGTCGTTTATCTTTATTACTTACCTGCCCAAACCAATTTTTTGCTTCACTGCCAAATATGTTTTTTTGAGTGCCGTGTAAATCAAATATATTTTTTGCAAATGCTCCTTCTGTTTTATAATGATAATCAAACCCAATATATGGGTAAAGCCATTGCATTTTACCTAAGTATCTTCCTACCATTGTTTCGCTTTCATAACCATGTTCACTGTGAAAGCCCAGGTGCCATAATGTGCTTACCTTCCACCTTGTATTTGCAAACATTGCCATGCCATCGCTACCGTTACTTTCAATGCCCACTTTCGCCATTATGTGCATTTTTCTATCATCAGCAAATAATTTGCGTTGTGCTAATTTGGGGTTGGGTATTTCAGGATTGGGCGGGCTATTTTCATAACTAAAAACCCTGCCCATGCCACTCATCATGTGGTAGAGAATATGACAATGAAAAAACCAGTCGCCACTTTCTGTAGCAGCAAATTCAAAAGTATCGAGCTCCATGGGCATAATGTCTATAATGTTCTTCATGGGAGCATAATCGCCTTGCCCATTTAGCAATCTAAAGTCGTGCCCGTGCAGGTGCATAGGGTGGCGCATCATAGAATTATTGTATAAAATGATTCGTACATTCTCACCCTTTTTTATTAAAATTTTATCAGCTTCAGAAACTACTTTATTATCTAAGCTCCACACATAGCGGTTCATATTCCCTGTAAGATTAAATTTTAACTCTTTAACCGGGCCTTCACGCAAAGTTGTTTTTTTAGGGGCTTTTAACATGGTGTAGTTCAGGGTAACAATATCCGTTTCTTCTGGAGCCATATTCATCCCGGCCATACTGTTGTTGTTGGGCATTTGCATATCATGCCCAGCCATGTTATCTTTTTTTGGTTTATCCATATTCATTCCATTCATACTGTCCGGTTTATCGTTCTCCGTGTTCTTCATTTCTTCCATTTTCTTTTGCTTGCTGGTTTTTTCTTCGCCTGTTATTTCAGGATACATTACCTGGTTCATATCCATAATCTGGTTAGTCATTTGCATACCATCCATTGGTAATAAATCGCCATTCATCGCCATCATGTCATTCATCATCTTCATACCTGGAAAATATTTTAGTTTGGGCAATTTTGTTGCTGCTACTTTTTCTCCGCTGCCCAACCATAGTGATGCATATTTAGTTCTGTCTTCCGGCGTAACTAAAAATTCGTAGCTTTTGTTTTCGGGTATTGTTACTACCACATCATAGGTTTCAGATACGGCAATAATCAGCCTGTCAACTTCTACCGGTTCTACATCGTTACCATCAGTAGCTACAACAGTAATTTTTCCTCCTGAATAAGTGAGCCAAAAATAAGAGGAAGCCCCGCCGTTGGCGATACGTAACCTTACTTTATCACCGGCTTTAAATTGCGGTTGCTGGCTTTCGCTTTTGCCATTAATAAAAAACTTGTCATAATACACATCACTTACATCCATGGCATTCATGCGTTTCCATTCGTTGGTAAGTTTGGTTTTTAAATGCCCACTTTTTATAGCTTCGGCATAGCTCTGTGTAGTTCCTTTTTTTATGGCAAACCAATCCGTGGCATTGTGCAGGCTGCGATGCACTTCTTTCGGGTTCATATTTGTCCATTCGCTTAAAATGATTGGTATTGTAGGTATGCTTGTTTCATTTCTTTTGTTCATAATAAAAGAACCGTACATCCCAATTTGCTCCTGCAAACCAGTGTGGCTATGATACCAATGTGTACCATGCTGTATAATAGGGAATTTGTATAAATGTATTGCACCTGCCTTGATAGGCATTTGGGTAAGATTGGGCACACCATCGTATTGATTGGGCAAAAATAAGCCGTGCCAATGCAGTGATGTTTCTTCGTTCAGCTCATTGTGTACATAAATTTCTGCTGTGTCACCTTCGGTAAAAGTAAGTGTAGGCATGGGAATTTGCCCATTTACAGCAATAGCCCTTTTATTTTTTCCGGCAAAATTTACAATAGTATCCCTTATGTACAAATCGTAACGAACCGTTCTTGGAGGCTGGTTGCTTTCTATTATTTTATATCCAAAATCATTCAATACAGACTTAGATCCCATATTCATGCCTTGCATATGATCATGATCGCTTCCAGTTGCCGTATTTTTTGGCATGGGCATGTCCATTTCTGGGGTTTCTTTTTGTTTCTCTTTAACCAATTTCATTCCGCACTTAGGGCAGTTACCTGGCTTGGTTGAATGTATTTCAGGGTGCATTACACAAGTGTAAGCAGAGGCTTGTGGTACTACTTTTGGCATGGTGTCCATTTGCATGTTTACAATATCATGTTGATGCTTTGCCGTGTCTTTAGGCATGGGCATATCCCTGTCTGAAGACAAGGCAGGCATTTCTTTTTTTACCGGAGGAACTTTTGCCTTTGTTTTTTCCTTAACTAATTTCATTCCGCACTTGGGGCAATTCCCCGGTTTGGGGGAATGGATTTCGGGATGCATGACACAGGTATAAAACACAGGTTGCGCCGGTTGTTTGTTTACTGTTTTTTCTGTATCCATGCCAGTCATTGCCTTCATGTCATGCTGAGCAAATGCAAACGTAGCAACTAAAAGTATTGCTGTTAATAGAGCTATTTTTTTCATTGATTTCTTTTTATTTTCTTGATGAGTTATGGCTAACCATAATTTTCCATTCGTCTTTTATCTTTCTTAATACTGATGTTGAAACGCCTTTGCGTTTTACTTCAGCATTATCTTTTGCTACTACGATTACATAGGTATAGGTTTCCGTTGCAAAAGCATAGTTGCCATCAACTGTTACATCCACTTTATAATCGTTGTATTTAAAAGATTTAAACTCTTTAAATTCGGGGCCTAAATGGTGCACTAAATAATGTGCATAGTTACCTTCACTACCGCCAGACTCAAAAATTTGGGAATCAGTTGTAAACAGTTTTTCGCTTCCGGTAACATCTAATTTTTCTACTGCATCTTTATATTGCTTTAATACAACTTTAGCTGCATCTTCATTTATGCCTTGTGCAAAGGAATGCAGAGAGGCAGTTAGAATACATATTGCAACGATTATCTTTTTCATATTAATGGTTTAATCTTTTAATGAAAGACTGTCTTTTGCTGAAGCTGCCCAATTGATTAAAATAGTTTTTTGCGCAGGCGTTAAAACTGCATTTGTATGAATAATTTTATAGGATGATATTGGCATTTCACCATCTTTTACCTGGTTTATTATTCCCTGTAATTTGCTTTGTTGCTTACGGTTAGACAAGTCGCCAAACTGGCTGAAGTTTAGCATGTCCTTCCCGTCTTTTATGTGTGATGCCATCAACCACGCTCCTGGTTGAATAAAAGAATACCATGGATAATGCGTGTTATTGCTATGGCAATCATAGCACGACGTTTTCAATATGCGTGAAACATTGGCTGGTACAGAAACAGTCTTTTCAATATCAGTTGGCATAACCTGCCCGTTTTCATTACGGGCAGGCTGTACAAATTGAAGTGCAATAAATATTACCAACAAAGTCAAAATGATTTTTTTAAACCGCTTCATGCATGCTCTATTTTTCGCTTAATTGATGTTTATTTTATTTCTTCTTTTACAGTGCCACAGCTTGGCATCGATTTTCCTAAATAGGGGTTGGAAATTTCTTTTGTTTCGCTAATCCAGTTTGCACCTTTGCCATCATTGTACATGGGGCAATGGTCATAATATAGTTTTTGACCGCCACCGAATGTTTTTACCAATTGGTAAATGTCTTTGCTCAACATATCAAAATGCTCCCTTTGATGTTTAATATTACCTCCATTTGAACCAATATGTTCTGCATGTTCCCTGGCATCATCTTCTATATCATTGTAAATTTTTGCCTGGTCTGTAGTTAATGCAGCTTTATTGAAACTGGTCAATGTCTTAACCAATTCATTTCCGGCGGCAGCAGCATCTTTATCGTTATCTTTTGCAAAGGCATTTTTCATTTTCAAATAACAGCTTAGTATTTCCGTGACAGATGCTGTGCCTGTAATTGCTGTAGTTGCCGTTACTGGTTTAGCCGATGTATCAACAGGAGTATTTGTTGATTGTGCATTACTAGTTGAATTGTCTTTTTTGTCTGATGTTGAATTATTACATGCTGCTAGAACCGTTGTCAGCATTGCTATTCCAAGAATTAAATTTTTCATTCCTTTTGTTTTAGTTTTTAGTAAATATTATAAACAGGTAAGCCTCAAGCTGCAAGCAACCTGTGGCTATCCTGTTAATTAAATGATTATTTTATGGTTTCTGTTACTTTGCCGCAGGTAAGCATCGCCTTTCCATAGTAAGGGTTTTTGATTGCCGCTTCGCTGCTTAGCCAATACATCTTTTTCATTGGGCAATATGCCTGGTATACAGGGTCAGCAGATAATTTAACTGCCTTTGCCAACTTATATATGTTGTTAGATAAGGACGAGAAAAGTTCCCTTTGCTCTGCAATACCGTTATTTTCTGAAATGTGTTTGGCATCAAAAGCCAGCTTCTCCTGCAAGGGCATAAATGCGTTCATATCAGTCTCTGATAAGATTTTCATATCAATGCCATTAATGGCTTTTAAAAGCTCACCAGCATTAGTAGCGGCAGCTTTTGCATCACTGCTAACCAACGCATTTTTGATGCCATAATAAGAACTGAGTAACTGAGTAAGGGAAGTTGTTTTTGTGTTATCCTGTGCAAAGGAATACTGTGTAGTTATAGTTGTAAGAAAAGCAACTATAAAAAATATCTTTTTCATTTTATTTGATTTAATATTTGAATAATAGAATAATTACAGGCATGACAAAGAGGTCGTGCTGTAATACAAAACATTAAATCACATTAAATCTGGAAACTCTGGATTAATATGCGGATATCAGGAGGTGGGGGATGAAAAAAATCAAAAATATATTTCTGATTAAAAACATGTGTTTGTTTAAAAATTTCAATACCAAAGTAGCTGCTAAGCAGTGCAACAAATACGGGAACATTGATAACTACATTCCCGGTCTGATTGAGGCTTTTATCTAAGTTTTGAAATTTTATTAAACTGTCGTTACAGCAACCGGCTTTTTCTGAACCTTCTTTGGAATCATGATGGTGCTCATGTTTTTTACCATCAGCATGTTGATGAACTGAAGTTTCAATAGCAGTATCTTCATCGTGATGATGAGTTGTATTAAAACTCATATCTACACCTATAGCGCAAGCAAAACCGATAACTGTATTCAGAGAGAACACAATCAACAGCAAGGCTGCTTTTAACTTTATGGATATATGTTTTGTCATTTAGTTCTTATAAAAATAGTGCAATCCTCTGAATAATAAGTATTATCGTTATGCAAAGTTATATCCGGATTTTGTTAAAAAATTACAGAATTATGGAAAATATTAGTAGAATTAAGGAACCAGAGGGTTTTCAACTTAACAAACAAATTAAGTTTGATCAGTAATCAGCTTAGAAAAAGCCCGGCTGATATTTCCCGATTGCTTTTAGCCCTCTTTTAACTACCAATCTTTTTAGGCTTAACGAAAGGTTGAGGTTTCATACGGATGTCCGTATTTAGCTGTTCTTCATATTCCTGAGGGAAGCTTGAATTTGGGCGTCCCTGTGCATCTTTTTTAGGAGATGTAGCAGATGCGTCTTTTAAAGGCTTCTTAATTTCGGGTGAACCGGTCATGTTGTTCTTTTTCATTTTTAGTGTTTTATTTTTTTTAAATAATTCTCTCGCAATTTATCTGTTGCGGCTATGCTTCGTCTCTTAAGAATTTCATTCTTTTATCTGCGAGGTTACTGATCAATTTATTATAAGATTGAGTAAATTTTTGTATGCCTTCGTTTTCTAATTGCTGCGTTATAAATGATATATCAATACCTGTTTCTTTTAGTTCGCCAAACAATTTATCAGCCTCTTAAAGCTCTTGCTCAATGGCATCTTTTTTTATACTGACATGGTCGGCAAAAGCTGCAATCGTTTTATCAGGCAAAATTGCCCATAAATAGAGGAAATACGTTTAATAGCTATTTTTTCCAAATGGTTTGTAGTTCCTTTTTCTACGTTTTCTTTTGGTTCCATTTCCAGTCTCTTATTTCCGGCATGTCCATCCCATGCTTCCGGATATAATTTTTATGTTCAATAAGCTTATCCTGCATTTCCTGTTTCAGGTAAGCAGTTGTATCATTTAATTGTGGTAACCTAACAAGTGTATCCATTACTAAATGAAAGCGGTCAAGGTCGTTAAGTACCGTCATATCAAAAGCGGTGGTGATGGTGCCTTCTTCTTTATACCCCCGCACATGAATATTGCTGTGGTTGGTGCGTCTGTAGGTTAGTCGATGAATAAGCCAGGGGTACCCGTGAAATGCAAAAATTATCGGTTTGCTTTTTGTGAATAATGAATCAAAATCTGCATCGCTTAAACCATGCGGGTGTTCTGTTTCGGGTTGTAATTTCATAAGATCTACTACATTCACTACACGAACTTTTAGGTCAGGTAATTTGTCTTTTAAGATTGAAACAGCAGCGAGTGTTTCCAGAGTAGGTACATCACCGGCACAAGCCATCACTACATCTGGTTCTACAGCTTTATCACTGCTTGCCCATTCCCAAATTCCTATACCTTTCGTGCAATGAACAACAGCTTCTTCCATAGAAAGCCACTGCGGTGCAGGATGTTTACCAGCAACTATCACATTTACATAATGCCTGCTGCGAAAACAGTGATCCACCACCGATAACAAACAATTGGCATCCGGTGGCAAATACACACGAACAACAGATGCTTTTTTATTCATTACCACATCAAGAAAGCCCGGATCCTGGTGGGTAAACCCATTATGATCCTGACGCCATACATGTGATGCCAACAAAATATTGAGTGAAGCGATTTTCCTGCGCCAAGGAAGTTCTGATGTTACTTTTAACCACTTGGCATGCTGGTTAAACATGCTATCAATGATATGAATGAATGCTTCATAGCAATTAAACAATCCATGTCTTCCTGTTAAAAGATACCCTTCCAGCCAACCTTCACATTGGTGTTCGCTCAACATTTCTATTACACGCCCATCTTTTTTCAAAAATTCATCCGTATCAATGATTGGCGCTTCCCACTGGCGGTTGGTCGCTTCAAACACTGCATTCAATTTGTTTGACAACGTTTCATCAGGGCCAAAAACGCGAAAGTTTCTTTTATCTGAATTCAATTTTATGATATCCCTCATAAAGGTTCCTAAAGCCAACGTATCGCCAGGGCCTGTTTCTCCACGGGTCTTTAAGTCATTTCCATAATCCCTAAAATCGGGCATACGAAGATTATGCAGCAGTAGGCCACCATTGGCGTGTGGGTTGGCTCCCATTCGCCTTTCACCTTTTGGAGCCAGATCAGCCAGTTCCGCATTTAGCCGGCCATTTTCGTCAAAGAGTTCTTCAGGTTTATAACCCCTCAGCCACTCTTCTAATTGCTGTAAATGTTCAGGGTTTGTTTTAGGGTCAGTTATGGGCACCTGGTGCGCCCGAAAATTGCCTTCTATCTTTAAACCATTTACATATTTGGGACCCGTCCATCCCTTGGGCGATTTTAAAATAATCATAGGCCAAATGGGCCGTTCAGCATCGTTGTTTTCAACCGCATGCTGCTTTATCGCTTTTATTTCTTTAATCACTTTATCCATTAACTGCGTCATTTTCTGGTGCATTTCCAATGGATCGTCACCTTCAATCAGGTAAGGCTTCCAGCCATAACCTTTAAACAGTTGATCTAGTTCTTCAGTGCTAATTCTTGCAAGCACTGTTGGGTTGGCAATTTTGTAGCCATTTAAATGCAGAATGGGCAGCACCACGCCATCAGTAACAGGATTCAAAAATTTGTTGGAATGCCATGCAGTAGCCAAAGGCCCGGTTTCTGCTTCACCATCTCCTACAACACAACTCACAATTAAACCAGGATTATCAAAAGCCGCCCCGAAAGCATGGCTGAGTGAATAGCCAAGCTCACCACCTTCATGTATAGATCCCGGGCATTCTGGTGACACATGGCTCGGAATACCTCCCGGAAAAGAGAACTGAGTAAATAATTTTTGTAACCCTTCTTCATCCCTGCTGATGTTAGGGTAAACTTCACTATAGGTTCCCTCCAGGTAAACATTGCCAACGATAGCCGGACCGCCATGACCAGGGCCCGAAATGTAAATCATATCGAGGTCATATTTTTTTATGATGCGGTTGAGATGCACATAAATAAAATTTTGTCCGGGCGTGGTTCCCCAATGCCCCAGCAACATGTTCTTGATATTTTCCGGTTTTAGCGGTTCTCTTAAGAGCGGATTTTCGTGTAAATAAATTTGCCCCACTGAAAGATAATTGGCAGCCCGCCAATAAGCATTCATCTTATTTAAAAGTTCAGGGGATAATTGCTCTTTATCTGTTTCAATAGTTTGTGTTTCCATAATATTGTATTGTTTGTAATTATAAATTCGAAATCTCTGTTAGTCAAATGCTTTGTCAAGAATTACCAGTAACGAACACGGTAAGCAGAAAAAAACTTTCATCTAAAGCCTGTACACTATGTGGAATATCTGCCTTTAAAGCAATCATTTGCCCCTTCTTGAGCGAAACAGTTTGTTGCTCTATGCTGAAGTTTATTTTCCCTTCCAATACTTGCACATGAATGTTCCCGTATGCTTTATGCCTTTTTAATTCGGCATTTTGATGCATTCCAATCAGAACTACAGTCGTATTATCTGATTTAAAAATGGTGATGGAGTTATGATCAGTTGTTGCCCAGGTAATTTCCTTTTTTATCTGAACAATAAAATTATTGAGATCCATTTCCACAAAAGAAGCATCTAATATACGGTCGCCTTCCGGCCGTAGTGGCGTGGCTTCGTTCGATTTATTTTCAACTTCTATATTTTCAGTTGCTGCCGTTTTTAAATGAGTATCGGCATTTGTATTTAATTTTGAAATCAAAGCATCAGATATTTCCTCGGTGTAAATACCATAACCATTTACCAATACGCCTTTCACGTTATATTTAATAGAAGAGATAGCATATAATATTGACTGATCATCAGGATTAGATTGACCTTCAAACCGGTAAACCTTATCAATCTCAAAATCATCGGGAGATAAAGTCATATCTGGTTTATCGCAGAGCACAAATTCCCGACTGATATTAAAGTCCAGTGCATAACCTTCCTTTTTTAAACCATTAATAGTTTCTGATAATGTGCCATAGCTTTCTTTCATGTTTTATTATATTTATGTTATGTAAAAAAATCAACAGAATAATTTACTCTCTTTCACCAGTATACCTCCGGTTATCTGCACAAGACGGTCATATTTGTAACTTTATTATTTTTCATTTTTATTCTTTATGCTTTTTTCATACATCTCGCCAGCCGTTTTTGCAATCATTTCCTCCTCATTGGTTTGCATGACCTGTACTTTCACCTTACTGGTCTCCGTTGCAATAACAGCTTCATTATTCATATTTTTTATTTCGTCTAATTCAATTCCTAAGAACTCGAGGTTATCGCATATTTTGCTTCGTATTTGCGGTGAGTGCTCACCAATGCCACCGGAAAAAACAAGTGTATCCAAACCGCCCAAAACTGCTGTATAGGCACCAATGTATTTTTTGATTTGATAACAGAATATATTTATGGCCAATGCTGCAGCTTTATTTTCTTTTTCCAAACGAAGCAAGTCCTGCATATCAGAACTGATACCTGAAATTCCCAGCAACCCTGATTGATGATTGACCAAATCATTAAAGGCTTTTGCATCCATTCCTTTCTGCATCAAATACCATGCAACGCCGGGATCAAGATCGCCGCTTCTTGTGCTCATCATTATCCCACCGGCAGGCGTAAAGCCCATGCTGGTATCTATACATTTACCATCTTTCACTGCTGCAAGGCTTGCGCCGTTGCCAAGATGCGCCAGAATAATTTTTCCGTTTGCTTCTGTTGCATACTGCTTTTTTAATTCCTGCATTAAGTAACTATAAGAAATTCCATGAAAGCCGTAGCGTTGAATACCTTCTTTATAATAGCGTTTCGGTATTGAAAATGTTTTCGCTACTGCAGGAATGGTAGTATGAAATGCCGTATCAAAACAGGCAACCTGCATTAATGAAGGAAAATGTTTTTTAAACAATTTTACCATTTCTATTTCTGCAGGCAGATGATCGGGATCATAATTACTGATTTGATTTAATTCATTCAATAAACCTTCGTCTATTATTTCAGCCTGTGTATGCTTCATGCCATGTACAATGCGATGGCCTATACATATCGCCTGTTCAAATTCTTTCTGTTTTTTTAACCATTCAATTAAGACTTCAGCGGCTTCTTTAAAATTTGCTGCATCAATTATTATTTCATTTTTTTCCTGGGTATTATTGATAACAGTAAATTCAGGCTCGCTCAACCCAATTCTTTTTATCTGCCCTGAAAATATTTTATTTGGATTTTCATCCAAACTATACAATGCGAATTTGATACTAGACGAGCCTCCATTTATAACCAGGATATTTACATTTTCATTTTTCATACAATTGTTTCAAATCCGAGTGATTGCAATTTTTTACAGGTTGATTCATAGTTGACATGCCAAATACCTTTTATACCCATACTTTCAGCAATGGTTATAAAAACAGCCGTGTCATCAATATAAAGCACTTCATCGGGCTGGACGTGAGCCATATCCAGTGCCAGTTTAAAAATGTTCCTGTCGGGCTTACGCATGTGCACATATGTGGAGGAAACGAAAAAATCGATAAAGCCTGCCAACCCAAATTCCTCTATCCTGTAGGTATTTATTTCCCTCGCTTCATTACTAACTGCAGTAATCTTTAAACCATATCGTTTTTTGAGCCTCTTTATTAATTCGATCATTTCCGGGTACGGCTTTGATTGTGAAAACATGAATTGCCGGAATTCATCTTTTGTAAAATTTCTTGGTTCATAAAAAACAGCAATGTTTAAATACTCGTCCATTGTAAGCATGCCTGATTCATAAGTTTCGAATGCAATAGCGTGTCTGGTATTGAAATCGTTATAGTTAAGATTGAATTGCTCTACAGCAAGCTGCCGTGACTCATGCCCCCATCCGTTTGTTAGCAGCACTTCGCCAATGTCGAGAAACAGTGTTGTTATATTTATTGTTGATTGCATTATTATGTGTTGTTTTCTATTTCATAACCAGCCTCCGGTAAAACCAGCTCTTCGCAAACCTGTTGCGATGTATGGGCACTTTTGCATCCATTTCCACAACAGGCCTGTACGATAGTTTTCAATCATTAAAATAATCGGGCCCTGATTAAGTCCGAAATGCCACGGCGATACCCACCAGCCGTAAGGATTACCCGGCTCACCCGGATGAGTTGGGTTAAAAGAAGCTTTGAAACCGTAGGAATTAAACTCCGTTAATCTGACCTGGTGAACACAATAGTCAAGTGCCTCCAAAACAATTTCAGGTTCAAACGGTAGCGAAGCCGCCATAGCCCACGGCGCAACGGTACCATCATCAGGCCCATAGGGTACGCCCCGTGCCAGGTAATCAAAAAACTGCCGCTCTATACCATTTATTTTGATGGTTTCGGGGCCAGGTCCTTCGCTTGCGGTAATTCCCCAGCAGCAGGAAGCATAGCCAACAAACTTAAGTGGGTTATCGATAGCATACTGCCGTTGCACATGAATAGCCCGACGGCTGTTCTCAAAATAATCAATACCCTTGCTTCGCATAAATGCATCCTGAATGCCCCTAAAGTCAATCCAGACATGCGACAACTGATGTATGAACAATGATCCTGCGTATAGATATTCATATCCATAACTGCGTTCCCATCGATAAGTTGAAGCCCATGCTGTATAACTGCTTTCAGGTAGTGGATGCGTAGGTGAGCCAAGACCCAACATGTATAATAGCATCGCTTCGTCGTAGCCTTCCCAACGATATTTTAGAAACCCGCTTTCAGGCTTCCACCCGTGGGTGACCGTTTCACCTTCGTTCTGGGCCCATTGCCAATCTGCCCGGCGATACAGGGAATCTGCCAGCGTGCGGATTTCCTTTTCTTCTGAAGTATCCCCATCAAAATAAATTCCCGCCGTCAACGCCCCTGCCAGCAGAAAAGTGCTGTCTATTGTTGACAGTTCGCACTGCCAGGCACGCTGGCCGGTCTGCATGTCGAGAAAATGATAATAAAAACCTTTGTAGCCAGTTGCATCGGGCTCAGTGCCTTGTGGGCTGTTCCAGAAAAAACGCAGCGTATTCAAGGTTCGTTCTATTGCTGCGGAACGTGACATAAAACCTCGTTCAACACCCACAGGATATGCTGCCAATGCCAGGCCGGTTGCGGCAATACTTGCAGGCCAATTCGCTGCTGTTTTGTCTTTCACTAATCCATTCGCCGGATTCACCTCATGCAGAAAATAGTTGAAAGATTCATGTTGAAGCTTTTCAAGTTCCGCATCTGTTAATAGTTTCTTGCTCATAATTTCACTTGGATTTGCTGCGACTATCTTAACAATTGCATTGGTTATGCATTCGCCAATAATTCCATGTCTATTAACTGTTACTCTTCCTTTTTTTCTTTTTCATCCTTTTTAGAAACTGTTTTTACCCTTAGCATTTTCGCATTGATAGCAACTACAATAGTGCTTACCGTCATTAATACAGCACCCACTGCAGGGGTTAACAAAATACCCCATTTGTAAAGCACACCTGCCGCAAGTGGTATGGCAACTACATTGTAGCCGGTTGCCCAAATTAAATTCTGAATCATTTTGCGATAAGTGGCTTTGCCAAATAAAATCAAACTTGCAATGTCTTTCGGGTTGCTGTTCACTAAAATTATACCTGCTGTTTCGGCTGCAATGTCGCTTCCGCTTCCTACTGCAATTCCTATATCGGCTTGTGCCAATGCGGGGGCATCATTTACCCCGTCGCCGGTCATGGCAATAAATTCTCCTTTGGCCTGTAGCTCTTTTATCTTTTCTAATTTTTGCTCTGGCAACACTTCTGCAAAATATCCATCCATCTTTAATTCGTCGCTTACACTTTTTGCAACGGTGGCATTATCACCGGTGAGTAAAATGGATTTGATTTTATTGTCGTGAAGCGTTTGTATTGCTTCAGCAGATTCAGGCCTTATTTTATCTCCCAATGAAATGTATCCTGCCAGTTTTCCCTCTACAATAATGAAAACAATTGTTTCGGCATTGCTGCCTGCAAAATTTTCGGGCAATGAAATATTATTCTCTTTGAGATAACCGGGACTTACTACCTTGATATTTTTTCCTTCTACTTCTGCTTCAATACCTTTTCCGGTGATGGCTTTGAAATTAGTTACTGCAGGAATTGTAATAGAAAGCTCTTTGGCTTTGGCAAGTATCCCTGTTGCAATGGGATGCTCTGAATTTTGTTCTAATGCCGATGCCATGCGAATGATTTCGTTTTCATCAAAACCTGATTGCAACGATTTGATTCTTGCTACTTCAAATTTTCCGATGGTGAGTGTTCCTGTTTTATCAAAAATGATGGTGGTGATTTTTCGTGAGTTCTCAAATGCTGTTCTATTCTTAATGAGTAACCCATTTTTTGCAGATAACGCTGTGGAGATAGCAACCACTAATGGCACAGCTAATCCAAGTGCATGCGGACAACTTATAATAATAACCGTCACCATTCTTTCCAAAGCAAATTGAAGTGACTCACCGTAAATCAGCCAAAACGCAAATGTTCCGAAACCAAATGTTAATGCAAGAATAGTGAGAATGAGCGCTGCTCTGTCTGCCAGCAGTTGTGTTTTTGATTTTGACTTTTGAGCATCGTCCACCAGCTTAATTACTTTGGAGAGATAAGAATCTTTTGAAGCATGTGTAACGGTAACTTTTATGGAACCATTGCCATTGATAGAACCTGCAATTACTTTTTGGCCTTTTGTTTTTTTAACCGGAACTGATTCACCAGTGAGCATGGATTCGTTTAAATAACTTTCTCCTTCTGCAATTAATCCATCGGCTGCAATTTTTTCTCCGGGTTTAATAAGAATGATGTCTGCTTCTTTAAGTGAATCTGTTTTTACATCAGTGATTTTATCGCCGGCTATAAGATGCGCCTGGTCGGGCATTAACTGCACAAGCAATTCCAGTTCACGGGATGCGCCTGCAATGGATTTCATTTCAAGCCAGTGACCAAGCAGCATGATAGTAATTAATGTTGCCAGTTCCCAGAAAAAATCTTCTCCCTTTAAACCAAACACCGTTGCTGTGCTGTATATGTAGGCTGTTGAAATAGCTACAGCGATGAGTATCATCATGCCCGGTGTACGGCTTTTTATTTCGTTCCAAAATCCTTTCAGAAAAGGAAAGCCACCATAGAAAAAAACAACAGAGGACAATGCAAAAGCAACATATTGTGAACCTGCAAATTGCCAATTGATACCTGCAAGTTTTTGAAGCATCGGAGATAATATCATGATTGGAATGGAGATCCCCAGGCAAATGAAAAAACGTAATCGAAAATCTGCAATCATTTTGTGATGGTCGTGTCCCTGCATTCCCATGGGCGCATTACCGTGCTGCATTTTGGCATGTTCATCCTTGCTCATGTCCATTTTCTGGTCGTCTTTCTTCGAAGATTCATCCTTTGATGATTCTTTTTCTGATGGTTTCTCAGCACTCATTTTGGCATGTTCGGCTGCGGTCATATCCATTTTTTTCGGGTCGTCTTTCTCTGAAGATTCATCCACAGTGGAGTCTTGTCCCGAAGAAGTTTCTTCTTTCTTTTCTTCATTCGGAGATTTCTCTTTTGGAATTGCTTCCTTCGGTTGCTCATTCGGAACATCATCTTGTGGCGACTCTACTTTTGGAATATCAGCGTTAGCATTTTCTGTTGTAGTCGTAACCTTCGGCTCGTCGCCTTCGGTGTCGATATTGATGGTAATTTTTGTCATAATGATCA
>JBBRSV010000063.1:0-25927 GCA_038245055.1 Chitinophagales bacterium
AGAGGTCCCGAGCGGATTCGAACCGCTGTGGAAGCTTTTGCAGAGCTCTGCCTAACCACTCGGCCACAGGACCTTTTTAGAGAGCGCAAAAGTAATTAAATTTTTTTTAGAAAATTTTATTACTAAAATCCGAAATTCGGGCGAATTAAGTTGAATCAAAATTTCAATAATGAAATATTTTAATTTCAATAAAAAAGCTGTTTGATATAAAATAAGAAAACTTAAATATGCAAACGATAGCAGAATCGGAATTGATCATAAACAGTCGCGGCGCTATTTATCACCTTGATGTGAAACCGGGCGAGCTTGCAGAAAATATTATTACTGTTGGCGATCCTGGAAGGGTAAAAGAAGTGAGTAAATATTTCGACAAAATAGAAGTTGAAAGGCAACATCGCGAGTTTATCACACATACAGGCTGGCTTGGCAAAAAGCGTATTTCGGTAGTAAGCACCGGCATCGGCACTGATAATATTGACATTGTATTCAATGAATTGGATGCGCTGGTAAACATAGATTTTACTACCAGGACGATTAATAAAGAATTAAAACATTTAAATATAATTCGTATTGGTACCTCCGGTTCATTGCAGGCAAATATTCCTGTTGATGCTTTTGCTGCCAGCACACACGGCTTGGGAATTGACAACCTCATGAATTTTTATTTGCATGAAAATAATGAAGAGGAAAAACAATTATTACATTCATTTGTTACACAAACACAACTGCATAACCGTTTTAGTTATCCGTACATTGCAGGAGCAGCTATGTCGTTGATAAAACATTTTGTTGATGGGTATCACCAGGGAATAACAGTTACGTGCCCGGGGTTCTACGGGCCGCAGGGTAGGGTGCTCCGGCTTGGCCTTACAAATCCTCATTTAATTGACCGACTCACAGATTTTGAATTTGGGCACCACCGAATAACTAATTTTGAAATGGAAACAGCAGCAATATATGGAATGGGAAAAGCTTTACAGCATAATTGCCTATCATTGAACGCGATTGTTGCCAACAGGGTTCATAAAAATTTTAGTTCTGATGGAAACGCTACTGTTGAAAGACTTATTGAAAAAACATTAAAAATAATTTCAGAAAAATTGTAGAATGAATATTAAATATTACAAATACCAGGGTACAGGAAACGATTTTATTTTACTGGATAACAGGGAAAATATTTATAGTAACATTACACCTGAAGAGGTTAAATTTTTATGCCACCGAAGATTCGGCGTGGGCGCGGATGGCCTAATGATGCTGAATAATAAAGATGGTTATGATTTTGAAATGAAATATTTTAACGCTGATGGAAATGGAAGTTCGATGTGCGGAAATGGAGGCAGATGTATTCTAAAATTTGCATTGTTGCTGGGAATAAAAAAACCAAAATATAAGTTTATTGCGGTTGATGGAACTCATGAAGGAGAAATTGATTTTAGTGGCGATGTACGTTTAAAAATGAAAGACGTTTCCGGGGTAGAATTTTCATACGCTCACTATTTGCTAAACACCGGATCGCCTCATTATGTAAAAACAGTTGCTGATGTAAACCAGGTTGATGTGGTGGGTGAAGGCCGCGCAATCCGTAACAGCCGGGAGTTTGCCGAAGAGGGAATTAATGTGAATTTTGTGGAAACCATAGATGATGATACCATTTTTGTGCGCACTTATGAGCGTGGTGTTGAAGATGAAACGTTGAGTTGCGGCACAGGCGTTACAGCCTCAGCGTTAGTTTCTGCGCACAATGACCGCGGATTTAACAGAGTGGAAGTGAAAACCATTGGAGGAAAATTGAGCGTTGAATTTGAAAAAATAAGTGATAAAGAATTTAAAAATATTTGGTTGGTTGGCCCTGCAGAATTCGTGTTTAAAGGTGAAGTGGATTTAAACAATTAATTATGTTTAACATTCGTGTGTATGGTATTTTAATCAATGAAGAAAAGCAGGTTCTAGTTAGCGATGAATTTATAAGAAGGAATTATTATACAAAATTTCCGGGTGGGGGCCTTGAATCAGGCGAAGGAACCAGGGATTGTTTGAAAAGGGAATTCAAAGAAGAAATGAATCTGGCGGTTAAAATTGAAGACCATCTTTATACAACCGATTATTTTCAAATGAGTGCCTTTAATCCTGATGACCAGATTATTTCTATTTATTATTTTGCAAAAGCACTTGAGCCAATTACAGCACCTTTGAGAGATAAAGAATTTGATTTTGATGAAGATCAATTAAATATTTATAAGGAAACAAGTGAGATTGAAACGTTTCGGTTTGTTCCCTGGAATAAATTCTCTGCTGAAACGGTAACACTTCCTATTGATAAGATTGTTGCCGCTATGCTAAAAGAAAAGTATTGACTTATCCGGCGGTAGGAATATTCTCAAAGTCTTGCCCGGCGCCCATCGCCGATTGTTTCATTTGATGAGCCGTTTCATGACCCACATATTTTTCGATTCTTTTTTCAATCAAATAAATTACCGGAGTTAATACAATTGCCATAATAAATTTGTAGGTATAATTCATCATGCCGACTGCCAGAATTAATTGCCAGGTAAAAATGCCGCTGAATGCTATAAATAAAACGATGTAGCTATCTACCAGTTGCGATACCAAAGTAGAGCCTGTGGCTCTTAGCCATAAATGTTTGTCGCCCGTTGCCCTTTTTATTTTATGAAATACAGTTACATCTACAACCTGGCTCACTAAAAAAGCTACAATGCTTCCGATTATGATCCGCATATTTTGTCCAAAAATTGCATTGAAAGATGTTTGAATATTTTCAACGCCCTGGGTATGACTGCTGTCCAACCATACTTTTGCAGGCGGGAGAGCAATCGCGATAAAATACATTAAAAATGCGTAGGCAATTAAAGCGACAGCCGTAATTGATATTCGTCTCACCGCCTTTGGACCATAATATTCATTAATAATATCGGTGATCACAAACTCCAGCGGCCAAAGTATAACACCACAGGTAAGGGTAAACGCTAATCCACTTTGTCCAAATAATGTGAAGTTAGCAGGACGCAATCCCAACAGTCCCTCGAGAGAAAAAAGCTTGGTACCAATTGCTTCTGCTATTAGTGCGTTGGCAACAAAGAATGCAGAGAACGCAACAAAAAGTTTAGTAGGCCGGTCGCTTAAGATTTTATGTATTGTCATGCGATTATCTAAAAAAGAAATAAATAAATTGGAAAATCAAAAATAGAAAATTTATTATCACGAGCCATTTTGGAAGAAGTTTTTGCCTGCCAACTATTACCATTATTGAATACACGATACACATTAAAAGGTTGACGATTATTGCTGAAATACCAAGCGTAATGATGATGTTTTCAAAAAAAGAAACCGTCACAACTGTGTCAGGACCTTGTGTTACGGGTTTCTGCGACTCTAATTTACTGAGAAAGATAAAAAGTAAAAATGCGACGTTACATATAATTGTGAACTTGGAGAAAAAGGAAATTACCTTCATAAAAAATAGCAGTTTGGAATAGTCTCAACAAAATAATATTAATTTGTTGGATTAAAGTTTTTATTCATGGCAAATGTGCTCAGTATTGTTCCTTACAAAATATTTCCTGCAAAATTCGGTGGCCAAAAAGGAATAGCAAATTTTAATGAATATTTTTCCAGGTATCATACTCTTTATTGTGTTACGGTAAAAGAAAATTCAGAACACGCAGCCCCATACAAAATAATTAATAAACTTAGTAATAAAAGGTTAAGGTATATTGATGTTTCTTATTTTAACCTGCTAAAAAATATCATCAGGGAAAACAATATTTCGCACGTGATTCTTGAACATCCTTATTATGGATGGCTGGCTCTTCTGTTAAAAAAGTTTTGTGGTGTGAAGTTGATCCTTCATTCTCATAACATAGAATCCGAGCGATTCAAAACAACCGGAAAATGGTGGTGGAAAATTTTATGGTATTATGAAAGATATATTCACAGAAATGCTGATTTTACATTTTGCATAACAGAACAGGACCGACGCTATTTTATTGATCAGTTTAAAATAAATTCCGCAAAAACTGCTGTTATCACCTTTGGCATTTCATGGAATGGAATACCGTCAACCCTGGAACGGGATACAGCGAAAAAAACTTTGTTGAATAAATACTCAATAGATGAGAGAAGTGTTTTATTTCTTTTCAATGGAGCCTTAGATTATCACCCGAATCTTGATGCAGTGAAAAATATCGTTGATAAAATCAATCCCATTTTCGGTAAAGAAAATATTGCTTATAAAATATTTATTTGCGGAAAAAAGTTGCCTGCAGAAATGGATGAACTAAAAAAATATAAGGACAAAAATATAATATACACTGGCTTTGTTGACGATATAGGTGTGTACTTTAAAGGAGTAGATATTTTCTTAAATCCTGTAACCGATGGGGGCGGCATAAAGACGAAGCTTGTGGAGGCAATAGGCTATAATTTAAATGCGGTTTCTACATTGAATGGTGCAATTGGAATTGAGGAAAAATTGTGCAATGGAAAATTGTTGCTTTGTGAAAATTCGGACTGGCAGGGTTTCTCTAATAAAATGAAGGAAGCAATTAATATTGACAAATCAACCGATTCATCTTTCTTTGAAAATTTCTATTGGGATAATATCGCTCGAAAAGCCGCCAAAATAGTTGGGCAATTATGACCGTAAATTAATGTGTCACTTAAAATTCTCTTCATCGTAATTCAAAACTAATTTCTGCCTTTAAGCATAGGTACAAACGAAAAATTTGAAAAAGTTTCTTCTTCGTAAGTTCCATCTTCATTTTTAGTTATGCGAATCATTTTTTGTATTCCGTCATCATCAAGAGGTAGAACCATTTTTCCACCCGGCTTTAATTGTTCAATTAATTTCGGAGGAATAAAGGGAGCCGCAGCGGTTATTAATATTTTATCAAAAGGAGCATACGTTGGTAAGCCTTCGAAACCATCACCGTAAAAAAATTTGACGTTATTATATTTGGTTTTAAAAACATACGATTTGTTAATTTCAAATAGCTTTTTTTGCCTTTCAATTGTAAAAACGGTTGCACCCATTTCCGCCAAAACTGTTGCCTGGTAAGCACTTCCGGTTCCTATTTCAAGTATCTTATCATAGGGCTCAACTTCTAAAAGTTGCGTTTGATAAGCAACTGTGTATGGTTGAGAAATAGTTTGGCCCTCCTGGATGGGAAATGCCCGGTCTTCATAAGCAATGTGATCCAAAGCAGTATCGAGAAAATAATGCCTCGGAATATTCAGCATCGCTTCAATAACCCGCTCATTTGTTATGCCTTTTCCCCTGATACTATCTATAAGTTTTTTTCGCATTCCTTTATGTCGGTATGTGTCTTCAAACGTCCTCATTTGTGCAATATAAAAATACTGTCGTGACATTTCAAAACTAGTTTTAATCTAAGTGTTAGGCATGCCTTTTGTATATTTGCCAACTATGAAAAAAATAAGTACCCTGATCATTGTCTCCTCAATTCTTTTTTCTGCCTGCAATTACCTCAACAACAACAACAGCTCAACTGATGAAAGTGGCAACAAGACCGAAAATAATTCAACTAAAGAAAAAAAAATAAGTAAACGCGATTATAGCATTAATGAGCAAAATGCTTATAACGGAATGTTTCTCGACAGCTCAGCTGTTGAAAATTTTATCCAAAAAAATAAAATTGCAGATTCTATTGCCAGGCGTATACGGAGTTTTTATAATACCCGCAATTACCAGTTTGCCTGGTTTGCAAAGGATGGATTAACTGAACAAGCTTTCGGATTTTGGAGCTTGCAAAACTATGTGGGAGACACTGCTACAAAAAGTAAATATCTCCAGGGCAATATGGATGATTTGATGGGCAACGATAGTATGGTCGTCGACGCAAAAGATAAATCTGCAATTAATACGGAACTTTTACTCACTGAAAATTTTATACAATTTACAAGAGATAATTTTCAAAAAGGTTATGTAAAAAGGAAGGAAATGGAACGATTTATACCTTTCAAAAAAGAGCAACCTGTTTATCTCGCTGATTCATTACTGAATAAAAAACACAAGGACGATAAATATTTTTCGGATATAAATTCTTCGTACAAGTTACTTTCTGATCAATTGAAAAAGTATGCTGATATCGCCAAAGCAGGCGGCTGGCCTCAAATTCCGGCCGATGCAAAAAAGCTTAAGAAAGGAAAGTCTTCACCAGAAGTTCCCGTGATAAAAAAATACCTTCAATTTACGGGCGATTTGCCACAACAGGATACTTCAGCTATTTTTGATGATAACCTTGCCGATGGAATAAAAAGTTATCAATCAAGATTTGGATATACTACAAATGGAGAACTTTCTGCCTCACTTATTAAGGATATGAATGTTCCCGCTGTGGACAGGATAAAGCAAATTCTTATAAACATGAACCGCATGAGATGGATGCCCCAAGAGCCAGACGGACGCTTAATTGTTGTAAATATTCCTGAATTTGTATTGCATGTTTATGATGGAAAAAGTAAAGTTTTTGATATAAATGTTGTTGTAGGAAAAGATGGTCATAACACCACGATTTTTTCTGATAAATTGACAACAATTGTGTTTAGTCCGTACTGGAATGTGCCACGTAGTATTGTACAGAATGAAATAGAGCCGGCGATTGAAAAAGATCCGAATTATCTTGAAAAACATAATATGGAATCTACGGGTCAAAGCAACGGTTTGCCGGTTGTAAGGCAAAAACCTGGCGGTGATAATTCCCTTGGAAAGGTTAAGTTTTTATTTCCGAATAGCTTTAATATTTATTTTCATGATACACCTGCTAAGGAACTTTTCAATAAAAGCGTAAGGGCTTTTAGCCATGGTTGTATACGCCTGGCTGAGCCGGAAAAATTAGCGGACTATTTATTGAAGGACAATTCTAAATGGACCGATGAGAAAATAGATGAAGCTATGAATAGTGGCAACGAACAATTTGTAGCGCTTAAAAATCCTGTTCCGGTTTTTATAACCTACTATACAGCATGGGTAGACGAAAATGGCAAGCTTAACTTTCGGAATGATATTTATGGACATGATTCAGAAATAGCCAAAAAAATGTTTACCAATTAGGAAGCGTCATTTAAGAATCAGGCCTAAAGAAAATTTTTCCTCAGAAAAAATTCACTTACATTTTACCCAATTTTTCAAGTGCATCTTTGTGCATTAGAATTCTAATAAATTGGATAACAGCGGTGAGGGCAAATATTCCTCCTATCACCCAATTTAAAATATTCTGATTGGTGTTTAGTTTCTCAACGATGTATTTTCCACCAAAAATAAACACACAGTTTCCCATCAACGTGCCGAGGCCAATGCCTACAATATATAAATTATAGTATGAATTTTTCGGTTGCAAAACTCCTTTAGTAAATAAAACAGTGCTCCATCCAAACCAAAATGGTATCTGCATTGGGCTAATTGAACTTAATAAAAGGCCGAGCAGGAAACGGTTCATGTTATTATTAAGCATAATATTTTTTGCGTGGTGCTCCTGGGTTGCTGCAATAAAACTGCCTGTAGCCAGCGCGATAACTATTGCGAGAGTGATCCATTCCATCCATTTGAATAATACCTTTCGTTTCCGAATCCAGTTAATACCTACAAGCGAAATTCTTACATAAATCATTTCCGTTAATAAAGATCCCAGGGAAAAATAAATGGCATTCACAATACTTTCCTGGACACTTATTTGCATGGCTGCAACGTTGAGCGTACCCAGGGGAAGCGAGCCCAGGAAACTTACGATCATTCCCCAAAAAAAAACTTTTGCAAGCCCCATATGTGAATGACGTTAATTCTTTTTTGCTAAAACCGATAAAGATACAGCGACTGTATTGCTTAATACAGCGCTGTTTTCTCCAACGCCAAAATCAAGCCTGTTTATTTCAAACTCACCCGTAAATAAATAGCTGTCGTTTTGCTTTTCAGCGTGAAAAGGAAATGATATGGGTTTAGTAATTCCGTGGATGGTAAGATTGGCAGACAGGAAATAATACCCATCTACGGTTTTGTTGGTCTTTTCAATTTTTGTGGATTCAAGCGTGATTTCCGGAAATTTTTCAGCGTTAAAATATTCCTCAGCTTTTAAATGTTTGTCACGGCTTTCATTATCCGTGTCAATTGTAGAAGAGCTAACGCTCATGTTAAACTTACACGCTGCCAGGTCGGTGGTAAAAAAATAAATGTCTCCTTTCAATCCGGAGAGTTGACCACCGGTTTTAATTCCAAAATTTTTAATGACAAAATGAACTTTACTTCCCTGGTCAATAGGGATATATTTTTGTGCCTGCGTTTTCGAAGCAAAAAATATTAAGAAATACAAAATGTAATTTATTTTCATAGGTTTTATTTAGACCGTAAGATTATTAAAATTTACGGAATTTCTTTATCCGCATCTGTAATCTTTTTATAATGTTTCTTCGTTTCAATTCTAAATTTGATTCCTTTCATTGCCGGCCAGTAAGAAACGCCTGCCTTATAGTTGTACCTGCTTATCTTATAGAGAATTTTCCAATGTTTTAAAATTTCTTTCCATGCATTTATTAAAGTGTACCCGGTATCATAAAAATGATTAGGCTCAGCGCCACAACCATTGTACTCTAATATCACGAAATTTTTTCCTTGTTTCAATTCTTCGATTGAATTACACATAATATCATAACGACCATAAAAAAAATCGTTTATGCCAAGGCTTATGTTATCTAAAATACCCAGGATATTTTCATCGATTTCATCTTTCAAATCCACGAAACGTGCGCCACGATTGTGATTGGCCGCATAACTGAGCATGTATTTTTCTCCATTGGGCAATATTTTTTTAAAATTATGTTCATGTTTAGCCCGAAGCTCATCAATTCTTTGTCCTGATTTAGAGTCCATTAAAATCAATTCTTTAAGGTTGTGAATACCATCACCTTTTACCTGTAGCGGAAGTTTTTGTAAAAAACCTGTAATGGCACCGGTTGGTTGATCTGGGTAGCGGTAATGGAAAAGACTTACCTCAATCGGATAGGCAACAAATTCCTGAATTATATATTCTACCGGAACTTTTTTATTGTAGACTTCAAGCTCTTCCACGCTATTGATCTTCCTGAATAATATGCCTTGGCCGCCGACTTCCGGTTTTACTATAAGCGGAAAATGGATATTGAATGATTTCAGTTTATTTAAAACTGCAAGAAAGTTTTCAGGTGGCTTAACGTTGAAATAAGTAGGACATAAATGCTGTGGCAAAAGGTCGTGCATTTCCTTTTTTGGCTCGCCTTCCATACCGCCAAATGTAAGTTTAGGATTGCTTGGCGTGAAAAACCAAATGGCACGCGAACGGATCATATACCACAGCCAAAATGGTGTAATGGGTGCGTATAATATTTTGAACGGCCACTGTTCCCAGTTTTTTATTTTATTGATCAGCTTCACTAATTTTAAACAGCCGCAAAAATAAGTTTTAAAGCGCTCACACTGCGTCTATTCATCAAAATTGTTTGTTGTATTTTAGCTCTTTAAAATAATTTAATAATGGTTGTATTAACGATGGCTGAGGCGGTTGCTCAAAATAAAACCCCGGAGATTTTATTTTGGGTGGGTTGCGCGGGAAGTTTTGACCAGCGTGCGCAAAAAATTACCAGGGCCTTTGCTGCAATTCTTGATAAGGTGGGAATACAATATGCCATTCTTGGCAAAGAGGAAATGTGTACCGGCGATCCGGCCCGGCGTGCAGGAAATGAGTTTATGTTCCAGATGATGGCTTACCAAAATATTCAATTACTCAATGGATACAATATTAAAAAAATAGTAACGGCCTGCCCTCATTGCTTTAATATTTTAAAAAATGAATACCCGGTTTTGGGTGGAAATTATGAAGTGATACATCATTCTGTTTTTTTGCAGCAATTAATAAATGATGGAAAAATAAAGATGAAAGAAGATGGGGAATTTAGAGGAAAAAAAATCACGTATCATGATAGTTGCTATCTAGGAAGGGCCAACAATATTTATGAAGCGCCGAGAAAAGTTCTTGAAGCGTTAGATATAGAATTGGTAGAAATGAAACGATGCAAAAGTAATGGATTGTGTTGCGGCGCCGGTGGAGCGCAAATGTGGAAAGAGGAAGAAAAGGGAACCACGAGGATCAATTTTGAAAGAACGAAGGAAGCGCTTGAAACCGGCGCGGCTGTTATCGCTGCGGCCTGCCCATTTTGCAACACCATGTTGTCCGATGGTGTAAAACAAAATGAAAAAGAAGAACAGGTAAGCGTACTTGATATTGCAGAAATAATTGCATCCGAAATGAAATGAAGAACCGAATCGGTAAAATGGTAATGCTTGTCCTGAATTATGCAAAAAAAAATGGCCATCCGGTTTTGTTAATTAAATAAAAAATTTATTCAGCAATAATATTCTTTCCCATCTTTGCTTAGAGCAATTTACCAGTAAAACTTATGCCGGGCGAGTGTGTATAAACAAAAAATTAATGACAAAAATGAGTGAAGAAAAAAGTTTAAATTTTATTGAGGAGATTGTCGAAAGAGATTTAAGCAATGGAACTTATGAAAGTATTGTTACACGCTTTCCGCCAGAGCCAAATGGTTATCTGCATATAGGACATGCAAAAAGTATTTGCCTGAATTTTGGACTTGCTCAAAAGTATAACGGCCTTACCAATCTTCGTTTTGATGATACCAATCCAACTACGGAAGAAACTGAATATGTTGACAGTATTAAGTATGATGTAAAATGGCTGGGGTTTAATTGGGCCAATGAATTTTATACGAGTGATTATTTTGATAAATTATATGAGCTGGCAGTAAAACTTATAACCAAGGGACTTGCTTATGTTGATGATAGCAGTGCCGAAGAAATAGCCGCTCAAAAAGGTTCTCCAACGGAAACTGGCGTAGAAAGTGCATTTCGCAACCGAAGCATTGAAGAGAATCTGTTGCTTTTTGAGGAAATGAAAAACGGGAAGTTCAAGGATGGTGAAAAAGTTTTAAGGGCAAAGATCAACATGTCTTTTTTGAATATGCATATGCGTGACCCCATTATGTACCGCATCAAACACGCGCATCACCATCGTACAGGAGATAAATGGGTTATTTATCCAATGTACGATTTTGCACATGGACAAAGCGACAGCATTGAGCATATTACACACAGCATTTGTACGCTCGAGTTTATTGCACATCGCCCGTTATACGATTGGTATATTGAAAACCTTGAAATTTTCCCTTCACATCAATACGAATTCGCTCGCCTCAACATGACTTATACGGTTATGAGTAAACGCAAATTACTGGAGCTGGTCAATGACGGATATGTTTCCGGATGGGACGATCCGAGGATGCCAACGATATCTGCATTTAGGCGTAAGGGTTACACCGCCTCCAGCATTAGAATTTTTTGTGATAAAATAGGTGTGGCAAAAAGAGACAACCTGATAGAAATTGGATTGTTGGAATTTTGTCTAAGAGAAGAATTGAATTCCAGCGCTCCAAGAGTTATGGCGGTGTTACATCCCGTAAAACTAATTATTGATAATTATGATGATCAAAATACTGAAGAATTAGTTACTGAAAATTTACCTAATGATCCTGCCAACACACGGACGGTTTCTTTCTCAAAAGAATTATGGATTGAAAGGGAAGATTTCATGGAAGAACCAGTGAAGAAATGGTTTAGGTTAGCGCCAGGTGCTATGGTAAGGCTTAAAAGTGCATATATTATCCGCTGTGACAGTTTTGTAAAAGATAGCCAAGGAGCGGTCACTGCAATACACTGTACTTATTTTCCTGAAAGCAAAAGCGGGCACGATACAAGCGGGCTTAAAGTAAAAGGTACTATTCACTGGCTAAGCGCCCGACATGCAGCACAGGCAGAAATACGATTGTATGAACATTTGTTTACAGTAGAAAACCCGGCAATGGAAGAGGGAGACTTTAAAGACTTTATTAATCCTCACTCTCTTGAAATAATTCCGAAGGCCTTTATTGAGCCTCAACTTGCTGAGTCCAAAGTTAGCGATACTTTTCAGTTTATCCGTAATGGATATTTTTGTATAGACAAAGATTCACTGCCTGGTAAACTGGTTTTCAACCGTACGGTTACATTAAAAGATAGTTTTAAAATTGGTACTGTATAATTTCTATAATTATGAAAAAGCCCGATGATTTGATGTTGCAACTTGAGGAGCCATACGGGCTTTCTCAGAGCGATATTAATTTATTTATGAAAAATGGTTTTATAAAATTAAAAAAAGTATTGTCGCCGGAAGTCGTCGCCTATTTTAACGAAACCATTTCCGATGAAGTACGAAGATTAAATACACAACATTTACCTATAGAAGAACGGGATACTTATGGCAAAGCTTTTTTGCAAATTATGAATATCTGGACCAAGTCAAACGAGGTTAAGGATATTGTTTTTAGTAAACGGCTTGCGAAAATTGCGGCAGAATTATTGAGCGTTGATGGAGTGCGCTTGTATCATGACCAGGCATTATTTAAAGAACCTGGGGGAGGTATAACACCCTGGCATGCCGACCAATATTATTGGCCTTTAGATAATGATGCTACGGTAACGGTTTGGATCCCGTTGCAGGCTGTTCCCCTGGAAATGGGGCCGCTGGAATTTAGCGCACAAAGTTTTAAACTCACTACGGGCCGAGATAAAGAAATTAGCGATGAAAGTCAACAATTGTTAAGAGCGTCTTTGGAAAAAGAGGGCTATGAACATGTAAGTGAAGCATTTGACATTGGTGAAGTTAGTTTTCACAAGGGATGGCTCTTTCATCGTGCTGGGGCTAATAACACAGATGAGATGCGAGGCGTGATGACAATTATTTATATGGATAAAAATATGAAATTGAAACGGCCGGAAAATGAAAATCAGCTTGCTGATTGGAATACCTGGTGCCCCAACTCAGAAGTAGGGCAATTGATCGATACTCCCATAAACCCCATATTGTACGAAATTGATTGAATGAATAATACTTTTATTTAAAATAAAGTCACCTTGATATTGTAAATCGTTTTTGCAATTTTAAATGTTCCTTTTTACGCAAGAATATTGCAAAATATTTTTTTAGCTTCTACTAAATTCAATTTAATCACTTCATCAACTCTTTAAAATACTTTCAAGCGAATTATTTTCAATAGATAATCTGAAGCATCGGGAGCATATGCCCACGATAAAAAAAGCCTGAAGTAAGTGAAGTCTTCCCAGGCGTTGTTTAAAGCCAGGTATTCTGGGCTTTTTGTTTTTTAAATATTGCCCTTCATTTAAACTTGTTATAATCTGCATCTATTTTTTCAGAAAACATTTTATTCATTGCCTCATTGGCGCCTTTAAATAAAATAATCAGCGTACCTCTTTCTCTTGCATAAATATTTGTTACGCTGTCGGTAACCACAGCAGATGTAAAATATTTTACAAATGGATGCTGCATTTCTTCCCGGTCATCGGTAATTAATAATACATTGTCAAGGTGAATATTCCGTGGCATCCAATATAAAAAACTTCCATTATCGCTATAAACTTCAGGTAAACCGTACTTATAACGATAATAATTTACAGCGCCTGCTTCGCCATAATTGTCGCAGAATAAAAACGTGTGTGCCTTCCCGTTACTATCTAAACTATTGTAGGCCTTTGCCATCTTTTGTGTCATCTCTTCCCAACCAATCATATCTGCAAAATCCTGTGGTAGCGGATGGTTTTGGAGATCTTCCCATTTAAGTGCTCCGGTTTTTACAATGCCCATCTTTTGATAAAGCGCGGCCAGCTCCGTGGGTTTAGCTACAGGTAGTGAAATTGGTATGAAGATAAGTCCCAGCGATACCGGGATTAAAACAAAAGAATATCTCCAAAACCTGGAACGCTTTTCAGAAAACTTTTCCAGGTGAAAAGCGCCAAATGCGAACAGCATCGGGTAAATTCCGAGAGCATAATAATTTTTGCCATGGAACGCGATAAGTAAAGCCAGCACAAAAATAAATGACCAGGCAAATGTCCGGTAATTTTTCCCTTTAGAAGAAAATGTCACAAAGAATAAACCGGCGATCCATATAAAAACACAGGGCAGGTTCATTAATAATTGATCTTTTAAAAAATCACCCGGACTTATATATTGAAGTTGCGTTCGTTGTAATTCCTTCATATGAACCATTATGGGAAAATGATGGTTATATTCCCATAAAATGGTTGGCATAAAAATCAACAGTGCAATGATGCCGGCAGAATACAGGTGTTTATTTAAGAAGATTTTTCTTTGAGAAGTAAGCAGAACACCTGCTAAAATACTTACCAGGAAAAATGCTACCGAATACTTTGTCGTCATGCCGATTCCTGCACTAATACCAAAAATATACAGGTAATTATTTTTTTCCGTTTGAACATAACGGATAAGGCTATACGCCATCATTGTCCAGAAGAAGACTTCGGGTGGGTTTGGCTGAAATAAAAAAAACAAGCGGAGGTAAACACCGAAAACGAAAGGAAGAAACGCTAAAAAAATAGCAAAGGCTTTTCCCCCAAGTGATTGGATAATTTTTGCTGTTACAATAAATGTAAGAACGCCAAAAAGATCTGGCCAGAATTTTATCCAAAAAATTCCATCGCCAAATAAATGAGTAAGCCACGCAAAAATTGAAAGAAAGAGGGGGATTTCCATAAAGCCCCACGCCAGGTGATGTCCTTCTGCTAAATATAAGAACTCATCGCGATGAGGCTCATAAATATTACTTTGCAATAAATAAGGAATAATAAATTTGACGATAGCAAGAAAATAGATGAATCCGTTGTTTTTCCTCATCTGTAATATTTTTAGAAAATTACAAAAGGTTGAGTAACCGCCAACGATAAATGGGAATAAAATTTAATTGCAACGTAGCGAACCTAAATCAATTACCGGCACATCATTCACAAAGATGAATTGTATTAGTTCCGAGGCTGCTAAATTGTATCTTATTTACTTTATCTGCTTTATCAAAATAAAGGATAAGTATACCGTATGAAGTTTGAAAAGCTTGCCAGTTCGCATCTTTTACCTGGGCCGTACCCAGCCATTTAAATAATGAATTTTTTGCCGCCCCCATTATCGGAACGCTCATCGTTCCTTTAAAAGCCGGCCCGATTTCTATATAATCCCTGGTCGTAAAAAATGACACGTCTTTATCTTTATAAAAAACTCCAGCACCGCATTTGGCTGTTGTGCCTTCCTCTTCAAAACTGGTAAAACAAGGAAATTTAAGTTTGATTTGACCAACCGTTGAACCTGGAAGTATTGTTCGATTCACCACGCCATCAAGAATATCTATATCGAAATCCGGGCACTTCGGTGTTACCTTCAATTGGGCAGATGCAGTTGCAAATAAAAAAAAAGTTGAAAGAAAAAAAGCAATTGTTTTCATTTATAGATTGATTTTGAAAATGAACAGGAAAAATTCATCCATCTGTTGCAAATTCCTTGCTAAACTTTTAGAAGGATAGTTTGATGAATTCGATTCTACAATTAAACCTGCTAACTTCAATTAAAAAAATACTATTACAACAAAAATATTCAAATAAAAATATGCTTTCATATAGCGTCTCTTACAAGGTAGATATGACACGGTTGGTATAATCAAAAGATTAACGGAATGAAAAAAAGTTACAATGAAAAAAATCGATTATAATCTTTTATATCGTGAAATGAAAAGGGGGTAATATTTGTGCTTGAATTATTAAAAAAAGAGGGCCAGGCTAATCACAAAAAACCTGCGTATAATAATTTCTGCCCTGGCGATCTTTGGCAATACCAATGCCGATATATTTATAATGGCCAAGCATATTTTTACGATGGCCAGGAGAAGTTGACCACATATTTACTACTTCCTTTCCTGACTTTGGGCCATAGGCAACGTTTTCCGCAAAGTTATGAAGGCTCCTGATGACTCTTTTTGCTTCTGCATTTCTTTCTGCGAATCCATTATGTCCAAAATCAACCCGGTCATTGGCCATGTCAACGCTATGTTTTTGAGCAATCTTGTTGAGTTCCTTGTTTATGATTAACTCACTTAACCCGTGGGAGATTCTAAAGCGATTTGTTTGTATCAAAACATCTTCCGCAAGATTACCATTGCTGCGTGGGGCAAAAGAACTGCCCAAAATAAAAAGAAACATAAGAATAATGGTAATGGATAGATGATTGCGTTTCATTTGATTTGGATTATTTTATACCTGTTAAGATTAAAGCCAGATAAATTGCGTTTGATGTCGGAAAAGTTTAGATTAAAATCAAACGTAAAATCGGTATTAAATATTTCAAAATTACCATCACAAATTTTCATTGTCATAAAACTGAAATCAAACTGAATTATATTAATCACGCCGTGGCTTTTTGTCAAAAGAACTTTTTCTTTCTACGCTTTTGTAATAGGCAATTTGATTATTGAAACGTGCATAAATATTATTTAGCTTTTCAATTCTTTGCGCCTCAAGATTGTTCAATATATCACGTTTGTCCCAAATATTTAAATTGGTTTTGCTAAGAATCAGTTGAACCCGGAAATTATTTTCATCGTTTACTTCGTCGATGTCCTGGTTGCGTTGGTTAATTAAATTGTAAGGTCTGCTGCTCACATTAGTTACATAACTCGTATTTGTATTTCTATACTTTGCCTGGCGGAAATTTGTTTGAGAAAAACAGGAGGAAAAAATTACGGTGCAAAATAAAAATGTAAAAGTCGTTTTCATAATAGTAATTTTTTTAGGTGATAGATAGCTCATTGACTGTCACTTTCTAAATGGGTTTCATAACACCTTGTTAATAGCGTGAGTCCAAATTTTTGGATCTCACTTGCTTATTTCTTTTTTAAACTATCATTAATCAATAATCCTGCTTACAATAAAGATCGCGGGCCATTGCAGGTGTTTGCTTTGCGGGCACATGTCATCTTATAAGTGATGAGCTTGCAGCACACATTTTACCGGCAAACAACCGTCAATATAAATTAACCGCAGAGATGTTCTTGAGAAAGGCAAAAAAAGCTAACCGGAATAAGTTTTAATCTATTCAGTCGATGTTATCAATTTGTTTAGAAATTCAAAAACCAATTTTGTTATTTAAATTAACCTGCAACATTTCACCACATTTATTTAGTATGAAAAAACATTTATGTTCTGCTGCAATTATCTTCATGTTTAGTTTATCCTCTCAGGCCCAATCAATAAACTACGGTTTAAGTCTGGGCGCAAATATTGCAAAAATTTCGGGTGTAGGAATTCAGAATGCTTACAACGCCGAATGGTTTGTTGGTGGCTTCGCCAGAATTCCTTTACAAAATAAATGGAATATTCAGCCAGGGCTTGTTTATAATTATATCAACAGCAATTCTAACGGTGAGTTCATAAACGCATATAATGTCAACGGTAATCCAAACGCCAGCAATCAAATCGAGTTAAGTTATTTAAGCCTGCCCGTATTGGTTGGCTACAAGATTAGTAAATTATTTACTGTTGATGCCGGACCGCGATATAGTTTTTTATTGTACGATAATGAAAATCTAATCATCGCTAATAAGGCCGGAGCGTTTAAAGACAGTGATTTGGGCGTTGAAGGTGGCGTTCAACTTAACCTTGCCAATATCCGGTTTTTTGCGAGCTACGTTGTAGGAGTAACAAATACCAATGATATAGATGCACGGTATAAATGGTATAGCCGGCAAGCGCTTCTTGGCTTTAACTTTAATCTTTTTTAAGTGCCGAAAATTTCGCAGCAATTTTGTTTTCCTTATTTTGAAAAAACTATTTATAACCAGGCCGTTCACTAATCTGTGAACATAATAGGCAATTCCTGAACAAAAAACTTGTCTTCCGCAAGAATTTTACCTTTTAGATAATGAATATTATCAAGGTATTATTTGAATGGCCGGAGGTTTGGGCGTACTTATGAAATACCACCAGCGCTTATTTTTGGGTGATTACAGGGCTTAGCATATACGTTGTTGTTAATTTTTTTGTATTCCTATTTTGTTACAATGATTACGCAAATATTCTTCCTTCAATAATATTTGGAATGTTCATAACATTGCTTAAATCGCATTAATTATCTTTATATCCAAAGCCTTTTATGAACTTGCTCGACATCAGTTTAGAATCCAGAGTTATCATTGGTATTTCGGCCATGGTACTATTGTTTAGCAGTTTTATTATTGCTTTCATTAGCAACCAACGTAAAAAACTTCAGTACCATAAAGACTTACAGGCGATTAATGAACAGCAGCAACAGGCGCTAAAACTGCAAAATTTAAAACTCGAAGATCGTGTGAAGGAAAGAACGGTAGAGTTATCCGAGCAAAAAGAAAGCCTACAACATGCACTAAAAGATCTTAAGGCAAGTCAATTGCAATTGGTTCAAAAAGAAAAAATGGCATCGCTGGGTGAAGTGGCCTCGGGCATTGCACACGAAATACAAAATCCGTTGAACTTTGTAAATAACTTTTCAGAAGTTAATGCTGAACTCGTTTTAGAAGTAAAAGATTTGCTTGCAAATGAAAAATTATCAGCAGCCGGCGAAGAAGAAATTAATTCGATCATTGGAGATGTTGTACAAAATTTGCATAAAATAAACCATCATGGCAGAAGAGCGGACAACATTGTGAAAAATATGCTGCAACATGCTAAAAGTGGTGGTGGCGAAAAGGAACTTTCTGATATTAATTTCCTGGCTGAAGAATATTTAAAATTGAGTTATCATGGGTTCCGTGCAAAGGATAACCTGTTCAGCGTTGTGATTAAAAGTTCATTTGATCCTGGTATTAAGAAATTGAACATTGTGCCGCAGGATATCGGGCGGGTTCTAATAAATATCTATAACAATGCCTTTTATTCTGTAAGCGAAAAACTTAAAAAACATAAAACAGGTTATGAGCCAAGGGTGGAAGTTATCACAAAAGAACACGGACAGAACGTGTTGATAAAAATCAGGGACAATGGATTAGGGATTTCAAGCAAATTTCTTGATAAGATTTACCAGCCTTTTTTTACAACAAAACCAACAGGAGAAGGAACAGGATTGGGACTTTCATTGAGTTATGATATTATCAAAGCACACCAGGGTGAATTGAAAGTGGATTCTATTGAAGGTGAGTACGCAGAATTTACTGTTGAGCTTACTTATGATTGATTTAATTATTTGAGCATTCAACTAAATAATTTAAAAATAAATTCCTTTTGATACAGGCCAACTTTAAAATAAAAAAATCATTGCCGGGCATTACGTTAATGAATTCTGAATGCTGAAGATTAAGTTAGAAAAACATTGATCATGTAAACAATAATTTAAAGTAAAATGAAGGTTTTATTAATTCTTTCTTCATGTCTAAATTATTAAGCATCGAACTGAGTAACATTTGCACCGACTTATTATTGTTTGCTTTTTTTATTACAAAATTTATCATTCGTGGGTGCCGGAATAATTTCTGCATGGAATGCCCGAATCTGAATTCGTTCCACATTTTATGATAGATTTCCTTATCGTATTGCTTGTTAAAACTGGCGCTAAAATTATTTTCTTTTATCGCCTTCAAAGTGTGTGAAGCCGCAATTCGCCCACTTCTTATTGCATTGGCAATACCTTCTCCGGTGAAAGGATCAATTAGTGATGCCGCATCTCCTAATAACAAAAAGCGGTTACCGGAAATCGATCTTTTTTTAGATCCAAGTGGCAATCCATAACCCTGTATCGTTTCCAATGGCACCGCATTTTTAAAACGCTCTTTAAGATTTGGATGGTTTTCGATAAGTTCCTTAAGTTTATCTTTTAAATTAATTTTCTTTTTGCTTACCTCGCTTGACAGCATGCCCAGCCCGACGTTAGCCTTATTTCCCGCCAACGGAAAAACCCAAAAATAGCCGGGAAGCAGATCATTGTAAAAATGCAATTCGATATGATTTTCCTCATGAAAGCCTGTTACATTTTCATAGTATTGACGAAGGCCGGCACAATAATGATTTTTTTCAACTTTGTTATCCGTAAGTTTTTTGTTTAGTATGGAATGTGCACCATCGGCGCCAAGGGCTATTTTAGCTTCAAATACTGAATCACCAGTTTGCAGGCAAATCTTATCAGGAGAAGCAATTGCCGCAGTTACTTGCTCATTTTGAAATATTTCAATGTCAGGCAATTTACTTATTTCAGTAAAAAAGAAATTGTCAAAATCCAGGCGTTTGGAAACAAAGCCACCACCAAATTTATCTTTGGGCACGGTAAATTCTATATCAAGTAATTTATGATTGGGAGCAAAAAAGCGAACGCCATTAGAAGATATATTTTTGTCAAATCGCTGCAGTTCTTTTGTTAGTCCCGCGTCCATCATGTGAAATTGTTTAGCCACATCAGCGCCAAAAGCATCGCCGCAAATCTTATCTCGTGGAAAAATATCTTTTTCTAATAAGGCTATCTTTAAACCATTTCCTGACAGCATGCGCGCAGCAGCACAACCAGCCGGGCCGGCACCCACAATCACAACGTCAAATTTTTGTATTTGCATAATAGAAGGCGGAAGCTACAACTTTTTATATAGCCCGAATGACACGTTTGAAAAAACTACCCGTAATAAAATTGGTGAAAGTAATATTGCCAGGCGTAGGTTATTTTTAATATTTTTTATTTCCAAAAGTAGGCGGAAGTCCAATAGTTTTTAAAATTCCTGTAAATATTGTACCCCAAACTACATTTAAAAACGTAGAGGTGCTTTTTCTTTTAAATGTAAAGTCAATCATTTTCGGCTCTTCACCTTTTGGTGGATTATTATTTTTTATCAGCAATAAATTCCCGATAAAACTAAGCACGCTTTTCTTTTTTACGCCACCAGGTTTATCCTTATCTTTCTTCAACCCTACCATATAGAGATTTTTATAGAGCACTTGTCCGTGCCCGTTACCTTTAAAATTATCTCCCTCCACATGTACAACTCCTTTTTGTATGCTTCCTTTTTTCAAAAAGAATCCGCCCGAAGTTCTCGCAACAGGATTTAAAATATCTTTATCAATCGCCCCCACATGGAGGTCAGTTGTGAAGTTGCCATTTTTATATTTTAAAAGATCAAAACTAAAATCAACTTTCATTGGTACCGAATGCATGAATAAACCAGATGATTTTACTGTCAAATACCGGTTCGCCTTCACACGGCTTTTCATGTTGGTAATATTGGCAACATCGCCATTCATATCATCAATGTAAATGGTGGCAATTTTATCCATACCCGGGTTATATTCATTATACCCAAGGTTGGCATGCGTAACACGCAATTTTTTTACGAGAACCGGCCTGGTCATTCTCATCAAAAGTTGGTCAGGATAATTATCAACTTTAATTTTTCGAAAAGGTAAAGACCTGTCGAGAAATATTTTGCACGTAAGGTTGTTTATTACAACTTCATCTGCAATTATATTTTTACGATTTGTAAAATTCCACCAGTCAATTCCCGAAAGTGTTATCGTTGGTATGGTAATATCAAACATCGCTTGCCTTGCACTTAGTCGGCTTTCAAATTTTTGCCTGCTATACCTTGGAACCAATTCAATATCCTTCGCTACCATGGAGTGTTCTGTTGCAGAAATATTTATCGATCTGCATTTATAGAAGTAAAGGCTATCGGCAGTTCGGCCAGAATAATTTTTAGTTAAGAAAAAAGCTTGCTTCGCGAAGAGAAATCTTTTTGTATCATATTGTGTTGAAGAATCAATGAGGACGTTATTTATTTTAATTGAGATATTATTGAAAGTATTCGGTTTACTACTTTCCCCGTCTTCATAGCTAATTAGTGTACCGTTTATAACTTCAATTGTGTCAATAGAAATACTCCTGGCTTTTTTCATGATCTTTTGATAAAGCGTTAAAGTATCATTCATTTTTCGAATACCCTGGTTATACCATTTTTCTTTATGAAATATTTTAATGACAGGATTTGTGATAGAGATTTTGCCCAGCGAAAAATTATCTTTTGACGTAAAATTTGATAATTCAATTCCATCAATATGTAATGTCGAAAATGAGATTTTGAATAAATCATCTGGAAGTTTATGCGCACTATCCAAGGCATTTAATTTTGAGGAATCCAACATGATCGAAGCATTTGCGATGTCGGCGGATGAAGATAAAAGATGAACGTTAAGCGTATCAAGCGTAAGCCGGTAAAGGCCGCCAGATCCATCTTTTACCAACTGTTGAAGTTTTGCAATTATCGCGGGCCTCATGTCTGCAACTGATGTTGATTTGGATTCATCAGGTTTATAATCCTTAACCTTTAAAGCATCAAAGCGTACATATAAATACGCACCGGAAAGAACAACAATGATCGCAATGCTAATTATATAAATTTTTTTCATAGAGTTATTAATGTTGCAAATAAGGAGCCTAAAATATACATTTCCTGATTTTTATAAAAATTCAAAGTTTCATATAGGTAATTTAATATTTAAGTCTTAGGGGAAACCTTTTTAATTAAAAATCTGTTTACAAATAAAAAGCGATTTTGTTGTACTGGTGAATGGTATAATATTTGGCATTTAATTTATGATTGCATTAATAATTTAAGCAATTAATTATGAAAATATCATTGAAAGCAAAAGCTTCTGAAAATATAAATGCCACACCTGATACCATCAATATTTTGTCTTGTTAATTCACCAGCATTTTGGTACAGATTTGTATTTCGCTTGAAGTTCTTATACCCTAACTGCATAGATCGTACTTGAACATGATATCATCAATCCAACTTAGAATATCTTTTTGCAGAAAATGATCTTATTCCAAGCCTTGAAATAGCCGGTTCCTTCAGGAAGTGACATTATCATGACGCGCCTCATAAAGCAGATTAGTTTTCTTTTAACTTCCTTTCCTAAAAAACCATTTTAATTCTTTTGTCAGATACCTTATTTTTAACGACTTAATCTCATCAAAGTAATTGTATGAAAAATTTATTTTTCTTCTGCCGTTTATTTGCGTTGCCTTTATTTTTATTTTTCCAACTGCCTGCTTTTTCGCAGTTTGACCTTAATAAACATTTACCTGCGGATCCAAATGTAAAAGTTGGAAAACTTGCAAACGGCCTTACTTATTACATAAGAAAAAATACCAAGCCTGAAAAGAAAATTCAACTTCGCCTGGTAGTTAATGCAGGCTCAGTGTTAGAGCAACCCGACCAGCAAGGCCTTGCCCACATGATGGAACATATGAATTTTAACGGCTCAACTCATTTTAAGAAAAATGAACTGGTAAGTTATTTGCAGTCAATCGGCGTGCAATTTGGCGCTGACCTGAATGCATACACAGGGTTTGATGAAACAGTTTACATTCTTCCTATTCCTTCAGACGATGCTGTTAAAGTAGATAAAGGCTTTACTATTCTTGAAGATTGGGCAGGTAATGCCTCGCTTGATATAACTGAAATAAATAAAGAGCGCGGCGTCGTATTAGAAGAATCGAGATTGGGTAAAGGAGCCAATGAGCGCATGCGTAATAAATATTTTCCTGAATTATTTAATGGTTCAGCATATGCTTCAAGGTTGCCGATTGGTAAGGATAGTATCATACAAAATTTTAAAGCTTCTTCGCTTTCGCGGTTTTATAAAACATGGTACAGACCAGACCTGATGGCGGTTATCGTTGTCGGCGATATTGATCCGGCCGCAGCAGAAAAAGAAATCATCAAACATTTTAGTCATTTTAAAAATCCTGTAAATGAAACACCAAGGCCGGCAATAATTGCCGTTGCAGAAAGGAAACAAAATATGGGAATGGTACTCACCGATAAAGAGCAAACGATTAATTTGTTACAAATATTTAATTATTTTGAAAAGGCGAAACGGGTAAATACCTGGAATGACTATAAGCAGGGTATTGTGGAAGGCTTGTTCAATACACTTATTAATGCAAGGCTCGCGGAATTAAGCCAACTGGCAGATCCGCCATTTTTATTCGGCAATACATCTTTCAACAGTTTCATAAGAGGATACCGCGCATTTATTTCTATCGCAGTAGTGGGAGATAAGCCCGTAAAAGATGCAATAGATTCTTTGGTAACCACCAATGAACGCGTGAGGAAATTTGGTTTTTTACCCAGTGAATTAGAAAGAGCAAAAAGCAGCTTACTTAATGAGCTTAAAACCGCGTACGATGATAGAAATAAAACAGAATCTGCACGGCTTGTACAAGATTACATAAATAATTTTTTAACTGCGACGCCAATTGTGGGTATTGCTAACCGTTATGATTTTGTAAAACAAATAATGCCAACTATTAAACTGGAAGACGTAAATGCTTTGGCAAAAAGGATGGATTCCCCGCAGGGAAAATTCGCTTTGATGCTTGCACCGGAAAAGAATGCTGCCCAACTTCCTTCAAACAATGAATTGGTAAATTATATTTTGGATGCGCACAATTTACCCGTGAAGCCTTATACAGAAAAAGCCATGGCAAGTTCGCTTATGGATAAGTTGCCAACTGCAGGCAAAATAACAAGCGAAAAAAATGATGCGATACTGGGCACAACTGATCTTACATTAAGTAACGGAATTACAATAACTATAAAACCCACTGAATTTAAAAATGATGATATACAAATGGATTCGTGGAGATTGGGCGGTTTCGTAAATTATGGGTTGGCCGATAAAGAGAATGCCGAAAACGCTGCAAACATTGTAGCAACGATGGGTGTGAAGGATATGTCTGCTATTGATCTTCAGAAATATTTAGCAGGAAAAACCGTGAGTGTTCAACCTTACATAAATCCTGATGATGAAGGGATGCAAGGCTCGAGCAGCGTAAAGGATTTTGAAACTTTTTTGCAGCTAGTTCATCTTTATTTTACTTCGCCGAGAAAGGATGAACAATTATTCATGTCGTATATAAATACACAAAAAGGATTTTTAAAAAATATGAAGTCAAATCCAAATAGTTATTTTGCTGATACGGTTGCGAGGATGGAATATAATAATAGCCCGTGGACGCCACTAATTCCTGATGCGGCTGATTTTGATAAAATTTCTTTAGATCGCAGCCTTGATATTTATAAAGAAATTTATGGGAATGCTTATGGATGGCACTTTACTTTTGTTGGTAATATTGATATTGCAAAAATGAAACCGTTGATGGAACTATACCTCGGCAGTCTTCCAACAAAAGAAAAGCAAAACAAATTTACGGATGTTGGCCTTAGGCCGGTAAAGGGAGTAGTTCAGGCTGTAGTATACAAAGGAGCAGCAAAACAGAGCATGGTAAAAATAATTTTTACCGGGGATGCAAAATATTCACAGGATGAAAATTTAAAATTAAGTGCTTTAACGCAGGTGCTCAATATAAAAATTATTGAAAAATTACGGGAAGAAATGAGTGGCATCTATGGCGGTGGAATGAATGGAGCAATTATTAACCGGCCCTATAATCATTACGTTATCAACGTAACGTTTCCCTGCGGGCCGGAAAATGTAGACAAGCTTACGGCCGCATTATTTGATATTATTAAAAATGCTAAAGAAAAGGGTGTTGAGCAAAAAGATCTCGATAAAGTGAAGGAAACGCTGAAGAAACAGAATGAAGATCAAATGAAAGAAAATGATCACTGGCTTGATGGGTTGACTATGTCGTGGATTGAGCATGATGATCCATACTGGATCTATGCCTATTCGAAAAAAGTAGCGTCACTAACGGTAGAAGATATGCAGGAAACAGCAAAAAAATATTTTAATATGGATAATTACATAAAGGCTGTTTTGGATCCTGAAAAATAAAAGACAAAGAGGACAAAAATAGTTGGTAAAATCTTTTGAGATATAATTCCGGTAAGGGTTTCAATGAAGTAAATTGAAACCCTTTTCAATTTCAACTATTATGTCAAAAAAAATCATGCTGGGGATGCGGCAGCC
>JBBRSV010000064.1:0-25815 GCA_038245055.1 Chitinophagales bacterium
ATAGCCTTTAGCTCCCGCAGAGATTCTTTAATTGCAAGTTGTTTGGGAAATGCCATAATAAATGATTTATATTATGGTCCAAATATACATAAAAAAAATGAAATAACAAATATTGGACTACTTATTATTTCATTTTGGTATAACCACACAAAGAAATTACTTTACTTTTTTAAACATCATTATATAACCGCAAACATTTTTCTTCTTTACTTTATTAACCTGTACAGGTTTTATCATATGGTATTCGGTAAACTTGGGAATGTAAGAATAACTGATAATATTTGCCAGGTTATCTTCCCCATAATGTTTTATATAAACCACTTGTTTTTCGTTAAAATCATACATCCGCAACTCATACAATTTTGAACTAAGGTCACCGATAAATACAAACTGGTACCAGCTTCCTTCATTTAGCGGAACAATAACGGGCATTTCATAATCACTTTCCATCATCATTGTTGCTTCTCTCACCACCACAAAACCCTGTTTAAAAAAATTTTGCTTTAAACTATCAGCCTCTCTTTTAAGTGTAGAATCAAAACAGGAAACTTGCCTTATAACGTCCTGGCTATACCCGGAAAATTGCATTTGCAATAAAATTAAAACCAATGCGAGATTTTTCAAGACGCTTTTCATGTAGGTACGAGAAATTGGATAAATAATATGCAAAAAAATAGCCAATAAAAGAAGAAAAGGCTAATTCTAAGCATAAAACAAATGGTAAAATTGCTTTCAGCCAAATATTTCAAGTAGTAAACGAATTGAGGTAAAAAATGTTGCGGCAACTACAATTTCCGGTGGAAATAAATGCCGTTTGCCTGTGCCGTTGGCGTAATTTCAAGCTCGTTAATGCACACGTTTGGCGGCAGCGACGCGCAGTAGAAAATTGCGTCGGCGATATCTTCGCCTGACAGGGGAATAAAACCATCGTAAACTTTGGCAGCCTTTGCTACATCTCCTTTATATCTTACCACGCCAAATTCAGTTTCCACCGCGCCCGGTTTTATATTGGTAACCTTAATATGATGTTGCAATAGATCTATACGCATCGCGCGGCTAATCGCTTCCACTGCGGTTTTACTTACACAATAAATATTACCCTTTTCATAAACATCATCGCCGGCAATAGATCCAATATTTATAATGTGCCCGGCATTTCTTTCAATTAAAAATGGCATAACGGCTTTACTTACATACAAGAGGCCGTTTACATTTGTTTGTAACATGGTTTCCCAATCTGCAAGCGGTGCTTCATCAAAAAAGTCTCGTCCCAAGGCAAGTCCGGCATTATTAATTAGAATGTCTATCGAACGCCATTTTCCTTCGAAAGAATTGATACAATCGAAAGTGTCCTTTTTTTCCTGTACATCAAAGGCAGCGCATAGCACCTCAATTTTATATTGGTCTTCTAATATTTTTTTTAATTCAAGCAGCCGCTCATTTCTACGGCCGTTTATAATGAGGTGATCCCCTGCTGCCGCAAATTTATGCGCACATGCTTTTCCAATTCCTGAGGTGGCGCCGGTAATAAAAACAATACGATTCATTTTGAAAATAGTTATTTGGGGTTCAACTTTAGTTAAGTAAAAGAGCGATAAAAAGCTATAACCAATTAATCTAAATTAAGTTCGGCCGGAGACGATATTATTGTTACTTGCTCGCTTAATTTTCTATATAAAAAATTTTCGTTTTCCATGATTTTTAGATGGGCAATTAAATGATTATAAAATCCGCCGGAATTAAGAACAAATATTTTTTTGTCATGAATGTTTAGCTGATTCCATGTGAGCATTTCAAATAATTCATCCATAGTTCCATAACCACCGGGAAGAATTAAAGCCGCGTCTGCCTTGGTGTAGAGCATTTTCTTCCGTGAGTGCATATCTTCGGTTTCATACATTTCCGAAATTCCAATATGGCAATGCTCTACGCCATTTAAAAGCTTTGGCATTACGCCAATCACTTTTCCTTTTTTTTCAAGAACCGCGTCAGCCACCGCTCCCATAATTCCATTATTGCTACCCCCGTAAATGAGCGTAATATTTTTTTGTGCGAGTATATAACCCAATTGTTTTGCATGCTCGCAATACAGAGAATTATTGCCTGATTTGGAACCGCAAAAAACTGCTAAAGATGATATTGCCATATTTTTATTTACCTTGAATAAAATTCAAATTAAATAAATAGAAATCCTAATTTTTTTTAGTTAATAACTCGCCTGCAGGCCTGCAGTTTTCAAATTCTAATAGCGTATGTCTCCTGTTGTTTTACTCTCTTTCATCATCGGTTATTTTCTAATGCTGATTGTAGTTTCCTATTTCACTTCAAGAAATTCTTCCGACAATTCCACTTTTTTTATCGCCAACCGCTCTTCAAAATGGTATCTCGTAGCGTTTGGTATGATTGGCACTGCGCTAAGTGGCGTTACGTTTATTTCTGTACCCGGCGAAGTGGGCAATCTTGCAGGATCGCAATTCAGGTATTTTCAATTTGTTTTGGGGAACGCGGTTGGGTATTTTTTGGTAGCGGGTATTTTACTTCCGCTTTATTATAAAATGCACCTTATTTCTATTTATGAAGTAATAGAACGTACGCTTGGAAAAGTAAGCCATAAAACAGCAGCGGCGATATTTCTCGTTTCAAGAACGATTGGTTCCTCTTTCAGGCTTTATTTGGTAGCGATCGTTTTGCAGCGTTTTATTTTTAATGAAATGGGCGTCCCTTTTTGGCTCACAATTGTTATCTGTTTATTGCTAATTTGGGGTTATACATTTAGAGGTGGCTTAAAAACCATCATCATAACAGATTCTCTTCAAACTATTTTTTTAGTAGCATCGGTATTCCTTTCCATTTATTTTATTTGCAGTAGCCTGCACATGAACATTGGAGAAGCATTTCATTCAATTAAGGATAGCCACTATTCTAAAATATTTTTCACAAATAATTTCGTTACAAATAAGTTTCATTTTACGAAACAATTTATCGGTGGCATATTTGTTACCATCGGGATGTTTGGCCTTGACCAGGACCTGATGCAAAAAAATCTCAGTTGCAAAAATCTTAAAGAAGCGCAGAAGAATATGCTGAGTTTTACGTTTGTTTTTGTAATTATCAACTTGTTTTTTTTAAGCGTAGGAGCGCTGCTTTATATTTATGCTCATCGCGAAGGCATTGCGATTCCACTTGATGAAGTAACCCACAAACCGAGAACGGATTATTTATTTCCGGAGATCGCTTTAAACTATTTTAAAGGTGTTCCTGCAGTAGTATTTATGCTGGGGTTAACTGCTGCAACCTTTGCTACTACTGATTCTGGCTTAACAGCATTGACAACATCTTTTTGTATAGATTTTTTAAATTTTGATAAGAACAAGATATTAACAGAACAGCAAATGGTTCGCCGAAGAACGTTTGTACATATTGGATTTTCAATACTTATTCTCCTGGTTGTTTTATTATTTAATGCTGTAAATAATGCATCTGTGGTGTCTGCAATATTTAAAGTAGCCACTTACACTTATGGGCCCCTCATTGGCTTATTTGGTTTTTCACTGTATGCTAAAAAAAGAAGTGTAATGGATAAAGCAACGCCGTTGATTTGTATTTTAGCTCCCCTCGCCTGTTTTTTTATTGATAGATATTCTACTGTTTTATTTGGAGGTTATGTATTTGCCGAAGAGCTTATTATTGTAAATGGCTTGCTAACATTCCTGGGACTGTTACTTGTTTCTAAACGAAAAAATTTGGCAACATAACTTTTTACGCATGGAAATATTAAATCAAAAAGCTGAACGGTATGCTTCCTCATTTACAACTCCAACAGATGCTTTATTGAGTGAGATTGAACATTTCACTTTAAATAATCATGCACACCCTAATATGCTAAGTGGCCATGTACAGGGTAAATTGCTTGAATTTATTAGCAGTATGATCCAACCAAAAAAAATTTTAGAGATTGGCACCTTTACCGGTTACAGCGCATTGTGCCTTGCAAAAGGCTTACAAACACAGGGTGAATTGCATACAATTGAAATAAGAAAAGAAGATGCAGAAATTTCGAGGAATTATTTTAGCAAATCATTACAAGCTAAACAGATAATTTTACACGAGGGTGATGCGTTATCTATAATACCAACATTACATGAGGAGTGGGATTTGATTTTTATTGATGCGGATAAGGTGAATTATATTAATTATTACGAATTAACTTTGCCGCGGTTAAAAAATGATGGATTTATAATAGCTGACAATATATTGTTTCATGGCGATGTGCTTGAAGATGATATAACCGGAAAAAATGCAAAAGCAATTCATGCCTTTAATGAACATGTTGCCAGTGATGAAAGCGTTCAGCAAGTAGTCGTAACCGTTAGAGATGGTTTGATGTTAATTAAGAAAAAATAATAATTGTTTTCCTTTCTTAAAAATTATAGGTCAACCCATTATAATTTTCTATGAAAAAAATAATTTTCCTGGCAATTGCCTTTTTTTATTTTACCCAAATAATATGTGCTCAATATATTACTCCCGCGCAGTACATTGCGCAGTATAAAGATATTGCGATAAGGGAAATGAAACGCATGGGCGTGCCTGCGGCGATATCGCTGGCACAGGGCCTTTTAGAAACCGAAAACGGCAATAGTGACCTATTAAAAAAATCAAACAATCATTTCGGCATTAAGTGCAAAAGCTCCTGGACCGCCGAAGGAGTGAGCCACGACGATGATGCGCCGGGGGAATGTTTTCGTGTTTATAAAACTGCAGAAGATTCTTACCGCGATCATTCCAACTTTTTAAGAGGAGGTTCCCGCTATGCATTTTTATTCAAGCTTGATCCCAAGGACTACAAAGGATGGGCGTATGGCCTGCGTAAAGCCGGATATGCAACCAATCCAAAATATCCGGATATTTTAATTAAGAATATTGAAGATAATAACCTGGAACAATACTCGCTTGAAGCAGCGGGAGAAGTGCCGGTATTTGATGCATCAAAATATACAGATGACCCGGAAGATAAGAGCATAGATGATGTATTAAAATCGACAGGGCAAAATGAAAACCAACAGGGTAATAATACAGAAGAGCCGTCGAAAGTTACCATAAATGGAAGCAGGGCCTTGTATGTAAATAAAGGAACCTCGTTATTGGCTGTTGCTTCGCAAAACAATATTAACCTTAGCCGGCTACTCGAAATTAATGACTTACAAAAAGATGGTTTACTCGAAAAAGATCAATATGTATTTCTTGAAAAAAAACAAAGAGAAGGAAACAAAGATTATTATATAGTTCAACAGGGTGAGACTTTGTATGACGTGGCACAAAAAAATGGAATTGTAATGCAAAGCCTTTACGATTTTAATGGCGTTGCTGCGGGCGATAATATTCATACAGGAACGAAAATTTTTCTGCGGCCCCAAATAGTTCACCAGTTTGCAAAAGAAAATGTTGGTGCAGCGAATGAAAATGCCTCGCTACAGGCATCCTCATCCGAATCAAAAACTCATGAAGTACAGCCAAAAGAAAGCCTCTACGCAATATCAAAAAAATATGGCGTACCAGTTGAACAGTTAAAAGAGTGGAATAACCTAAAAGATAATAACTTACGCATTGGTCAACAGCTTATCATCTCAAAATAATTTATGCCCTCCATTAAAGTACATGACAAGGAATTTGTTCCTTATATAACATCGACGGAAATTGAAAAGCAAGTTGCCAGGGTAGCAGCAGAAATAAACAGGGATTACGAGGGGAAAAAGCCGTTATTTATTGCGATACTCAACGGAGCTTTTATGTTCGCGGCTGATCTTTTAAAACAAATTAATATTGAAGCAGAAATCAGCTTCATTAAGCTTGCATCTTACAAAGGCGTAAAATCTACCGGCAAAGTGATCACCGCTATTGGGTTAGACGTAGACCTTCATGGTCGCGATGTAATTATTATTGAAGACATTGTTGACACCGGCAAAACACTTTTTCAATTTTTACCACAACTTGAACACAACAGTCCGGCATCATTGAAAATTGCTTCCCTGCTACATAAACCGGAAGCCATGATTCATCCACTTAAAATTGATTATTTAGGATTTACCATACCTAATAAATTTGTAATTGGCTACGGCCTTGATTATGATGGTCTGGGTCGAAATATCAAAGAAATTTTTCAGTTAGTTTAACATTACTCCAAACATCATGTTTGAATAATTTTGGTCATTAATAATAAGCTGGTATAATTTACAAAATTAAACGCTTTGCCCAAGGTAATCTTTACCATATTCTTTTTTATGCTGTGTTGCCAAATTCAAGCTCAGTATTATATAAGAGGCGATGTGAAGGATGAAAAAAATCAGCCTTTACAAAATGTAAAAATTTATATGCCCGGCAATCACTCCCTGTATTATAGTGGCAATACGGGCGGCTTCGGCATTCCCAGCCCTAACTTATATGATTCACTTATTTTTAGCGCGGATGGATATGAAACCCGCGAAATAAAGATTAAAACCACTGCTTACCAGGAAATAACGCTGGTTCAATTATCGAATCATTTAACTTCTCAAAAGCAAAAACTTACTTCTTTCACTGAGGGAACCGAAGGCCATATTTACCCAACGGCTTACTATGACAATGAAAGCTACAGTAATCTTATTGAGAATGATTATATAAAAGCAGGAAGCAATCATACAACGTCTTTCGCTATGAGAATCGATAAGGCTTCTTACAGCAATGTTCGAAGATTTATTAACCAGGATACAAAGGTTCCACCCGATGCAGTACGCATAGACGAGATGCTTAATTATTTTAATTTTAATTATAAAGAACCGCCAGGAAAGGACATTTTCAGAATTGAAACGCAATTGTCCGACTGCCCGTGGAATAAAACCCACCAGCTTTTATTTTTAAATTTATCCGGAAGAAAATTGAATCTTGATAAAGTGCCACCTTCCAACTTTGTGTTTTTGATTGATGTTTCCGGAAGTATGGATTTGCCTAACCGGCTTCCATTATTAAAAGAAGCGTTCCAGCTTTTGGTAAAAAATCTCAGGCAAAAAGATACGGTTTCAATAGTAGTTTATGGAGGTTCAGTAGGTGTTTGGCTTCCGCCAACAAGCGGTGATCAAAAACAAAAAATTACAAAAGCCATTGAAGAACTTAACGCCTCCGGGGATACACCAGGAGAAGCTGCTATAAGACTCGCCTACAAGGTTGCGGAAAATACATTTATTAAGGGCGGTAACAATAGAATCATCCTTGCGACAGACGGAGATTTTAATATTGGGCAAACCACCGAAAAAGAACTTGAAGAATTAATTACAAAGGAACGGCAAACGGGAGTTTACCTGACTTGCCTTGGTGTTGGCATGGGGAATTATAAAGATTCGAAAATAGAAATATTGGCAAAAAAGGGTAACGGTAACTTTGCGTATTTGGACGATATACGCGAAGCCGAAAAAGTGTTGGTTACAGAATTTACCCAAACACTTTATTCAATTGCCAATAACGTTTATATGTCTGTAAAATTTGACTCGAATGTGGTTAAAGAGTACCGTTTAATTGGGTATGACAATAAAAGAAATGCCCTTGCTGATAAAGGAGATGAACTAGAGGGAGGAGAGATTGGAGCTGCTACAGGCAATACGGCCATTTTTGAAATAGTACCTGCAAAAAAAGATAGCTTAAAACCTAGCCGGGCGCCACTTGGCAATATATCACTTCACTTTAGGGCTACCGGAGATATAGTTGCTCAGGAGATACAGTACGAATGCCCGCAAAATTATGTTCCGTTTGATAGCTTATGCACAGACCTGAGATTTGCATCTGCGGTTACCATGATGGGATTGAAATTAAGAGAATCGCCTTTTATGCCTGATATAGAGTGGGAGACGATCAAAAATATTGCATCCGCAGCTCGAAGAAAAGCAGACTATCTCGAAACTGAATTTATAGGCTTGATTGATAAATGCAAAACCATCTATTACGAGAAAAAAAAGAAAAAAAGAAAGCAATCGGATTCAAATTAACTGAAGGTCTCTCTTATTTTTTCCCAAAAAGTTTTATCATTTTTGTCGGGCTTGGGTTTAAAGTTCTCGCTATTTTTCATTTGCTCCAGCGTCTGCCTTTCATCCGTTGAAACCGCTTGTGGAGTCCAAACATTTACATGAATTAGCTGGTCGCCCTTTTCATAAGAATTTATAGCAGGAAATCCTTTGCCTTTTAGTCGAAAAATTTTGCCACTTTGGGTGCCCGGCGGAATTTTAATTTTAGCACGACCGTCAATAGTTGGTACCTCAGCTTGTATTCCAAAAACTGCATCGGGAAAAGATATAAATAAATCGAAAGCCACATTAAGTCCTTCCCTGTGCAAATGAGGATTAGCTTCTTCTTCAATTAAAATAATAAGATCTCCGGGAGCGCCGCCGCGTTCGCCCATATTTCCTTTTCCGCTCATGCTGAGTTGCATACCGTCCTGAACGCCTGCCGGAATATCCAACGTGACTGTTTCTTCTCCATACACCCTTCCTTCACCTTTGCAGGAAGTGCATTTGCTGGTAACAACCGAACCTTCACCATTGCAACTTGGGCAGGTAGTAACCGTTTGCATTTGTCCAAGAAAAGTATTTTGAACCCTTCTCACCTGGCCGTTTCCGCCACAGGTTGAACAGGTTTGCATGCTATTTTTATCTTTAGCTCCGGAGCCTCCACAAGTATTACAGGCTATATATTTTTTAACTTTAATCGTCTTTGATGCGCCCTTGGCAATCTCCTCATAACTCACCTTAATTTTTACGCGAAGATTACTTCCCCTTACTCCCTTATTCCTGGAAGACCTGCCGCCACTTCTTCCACCGCCAAAAAAACCACCAAAAGCATCGTCACCAAAAATATCCCCAAACTGGCTGAAGATATCTTCCATGTTCATGTCGTGGCCGGAAAATCCGCCACCACCACGGCCTGAAGCAAAAGCGCTATGGCCATAGCGATCATATTGTGCCCGCTTGTCAGCATCGCTCAATATTTCATATGCTTCTGCCGCTTCTTTAAATTTATCTTCAGCAGTATGATCCCCGGGATTTCTATCGGGATGATGTTGCATTGCCACTTTGCGATAAGCTTTTTTTATCTCATCGGCAGAACTCGATTTGCTCGCGCCTAAAATTTCGTAATAATCTCTTTTTGAAGCCATTGAACTTACCATACAATTTATTGTGAACTGCGCAGAAAATAAAACCATAGCCGTTCGCAGATGAGGCTATGAGCATAAAAAGGTATTATTATTTACCTATAACTACCTTAGCAAACCGGATCAATTTATCATTTAAATAATATCCCTTTTCGATTTCATCCACCACTTTTCCTTTCAAATGCTGATCATTTACCGGAATCTCTGTGATTCCCTCATGCTTTTCAACGTCAAAATCCGTTTGAAGACTATCCATCTCCTTGAGACCCTGTGCCTGCAATGTTTTCCTCAATTTATTAAATACGAGTTTAACGCCTTCTTTAATTTGTGAAGGATCATCTGTTTCCTGCATTTGCTTTTCAGCACGATTAGCATCGTCCAAAACCTGGAGCAATGAAACAATAACTTCTTTACCTGCAGTTTGAATTAACTCAATTCTTTCTTTAGAAGTACGCCTTTTGTAATTATCAAATTCGGCAAATAGCCGAACATATTTATCTTTTTGTTCCTCGAGCTCAGCTCTTAATTTTTCGGTGGCCTCGTGTGGCATAACTGGCTCAGATTCAACAGGGTCTTCTCCAATCTTTATATCTGCAACCGAAAAGTCTTCGGCTCCGATATGATTTTCCATATCACCTTCTGTTTTATGCTTTTTATTTTTTTCCATTTTTTAAAATTGTCTGCAAAGGTAGGATAGTCAAACTTTTTGCCAATAACAATTTAGAGACAAATTGGCACGGGACCAATAGCACACGCAAAATCTTTCCCATTGTTCTTTAATATTTTACGCAAATTAACTTCCCGGTAACCCAGGCTCCTTCCAGATTACCCGTTAACCCGCATGTGCAGTCAATTCTCAGTCCTTCTTTAAAAACTTTCTTTTAACCTTAAACTTTTATAATTTTATATATAAATATTCTTGATTTGGCAACGTATGGAAAAATATTATTATTTGCAATGCCATTGTTTTTGGCGTTTGTTCTATTTGAGAAGTGGTATGGCATGTATAAAGGGAAAGATACCGGACGGCAAATGGACATGATTTCCAGTCTTAGCTCGGGCATTACCAATGTAACTAAAGATGTTTTGGGATTGAGTGTAGTAATTATAAGCTACGAATGGCTGGTAAGTAAGATTGCCATCATTCATATAAAACCGGTGCTTTGGGTTTACATTGGCGCTTTTATAGCGTTGGATTTTGCCGGATATTGGGTTCACAGGATTGCTCACAGTTACAATATTTTTTGGAATAATCACATCATCCATCATAGCAGCGAAGAGTTTAATCTTGCATGTGCATTGAGGCAAAGTGTTGCGGAGCTCATCAAGATCTTCACAATATTTCTTTTGCCAGCGGCGCTTTTTGGTGTGCCGGCAGGCGTAATTGCTATAGTTGCGCCCATACAGCTATTCGCACAGTTTTGGTACCACACCCAACATATTAATAAAATGGGCTGGCTTGAAAAAGTAATTGTAACTCCATCGCACCATAGAGTTCATCATGCAATAAACAAGGAATATATTGATAAAAATTTTTCACAGATTTTTATTATCTGGGACAGGATTTTTGGAACTTTCCAGGATGAACTTCCCGAAATAAAACCCGTTTATGGAATTACCCGCCCGGTAAGAACGTGGAACCCTTTGAAAATAAATTTTATGCACTTTTGGCTCCTTGTAAAAGATGCGTGGCACGCAAAAAAATGGAAAGATAAAATAAGGATATGGCTGATGCCGACCGGCTGGCGGCCCGGTGACGTGGCGGAGAAATATCCAATTTACAAAATTGAAGATGTAAATGACTTTGAAAAATACAATCCTTATTATTCAAAAGAATTGCTTGCCTGGTCATGGGTGCAACTTGTAATTCTTCTTCTTTTTACAAGTTTTCTTTTTGCCAACATTGCAACCATTGGTTCGCCGAATATGTTTGTTTACGGACTATTTATTTTCTTATGCGTTTATTCTTTCACCGAATTAATGGATAGGAATAGATATGCATTGGTATGGGAAATTTTAAAAAATAGCCTGGGTTGTTACATCATTATTAAAACCGGCGGATGGTTTCTATCAGCGGCTGATTTTGGTTGGCTGAACTATCTAATTTTGGCGTGGTTTATTTCATCAACTTTAATTACCACCTGGTTTGTGATGATTGAATTCAAACCAGAAAAAAGTGCTTCCGTAGTGATTGAATAATTAAGGCATCGGTGTGATTATTTCATTATTTACCGTTCTCCATAATTTAAGAGGATTCTCATCTTTCAATTCATCCGGCAGTAATTCATTGGGCCAATTTTGGAAGGCCAACGGGCGCACAAAACGCTTTATACCATCTGCTCCAACTGCTGTAAACCTGCTATCTGTAGTGGCAGGATATGGCCCTCCGTGTTGCATGCTTAAACAAACTTCTACACCCGTAGGAACACCGTTATAAATTAATCTTCCGCAAATATTTTTTATAGCTTCAACCAACGGTAAATTTTCATTAATATCTTCTACATCCGCCATTACAGTAGAAGTAAGTTGCCCTTCTACTGCCTGGGCCACCGCCAACATCTCCTCTTTATTTTTACACTTTACTACCAGCGAGTAAGGACCAAAAACCTCCTGGTGCAGCAAAGGATTTTTTAAAAAATTTTCTCCTGATGTTGTGGCAATTGTCGGTGATCCTTCATTCTCTTTCGCTATTATTTCCGATTGTGAAATTATTTGAACATCACTTTGTGCCAGAGCTTTTTCCTTCTTTTCATTGAAGGCTTTAGCGATGCCGGGATGGAGCATTAAAGCGGGCGCAATCTTCTGAATTTTTTCTGCAAGAGCATCGCAAAATTTATTCAGCGCTTCACTTTCAATTCCAATAATTAAACCTGGATTGGTGCAAAACTGGCCAACGCTGAGTGTGATCGAATTGGCATACATTTCGGCAATGTCTCCACAATCTTTTTCCAATTTTTTTCGTAATAAAAAAACCGGATTTACGCTTCCCATTTCGGCAAAAACCGGAATTGGATTTTCGCGCTGATTTCCCCAATCAAACAATTGCCTTCCGCCTCCCAAAGAACCGGTAAATCCAACGGCTTTTGTAACGGGATGAAGCACCAATTGCTTACCGGTTTCTATTGCAGCCCCATGAATATGCGTAAATATTCCCCGTGGCATTTGACAATTTTCTGCGGCTTTTATTATTAAATTGGCAACCAATTGAGATGTATTTGCATGTGCCGGATGCGCTTTTACTATCACCGGGCAACCCGCTGCAAAAGCACATGCTGTATCACCACCTGCCGTAGAATACGCAAATGGAAAATTACTGGCTCCGAAGACGACAACTGGCCCAATTGGCACCATCATTTTCCTGATGCCAGGTTTTACTGGTTTACTATTTTTATCCCACTCGTCGATAGTGACCTGCATCCAATTTCCCTTTTCACCAGCGCTGGCATAACTCGATAATTGAAAAACTGTTCGTAGTAATTCAGACTTCAGGCGTGGCCCTGGTAAATTTGTTTCCTCCATGGCAGTTGCAACCAACTCATCGGCATTATTTTCCAATTGGCACGCAATGGCTCTCATAAAATCCGCGCGTTGCTTTAATGAATACTTTTTAAATTCATGAGCGGCGCTATCTGCCATATCCATTAATTCATCAATTTCTTTTGGGGAAGCATTATCAAATGTTTTCAGCATAATGTTATTATTATTCGTGGTCTAAAAAATGCGGAAAATAATTGACCAATTAATAGCCGCCTGTAAAATCAATTTATGACATTCTTATAACTTTTATTTCAATTTTTTTTCCTTTTCATTTAGACAATCTGATCCGGCGTTTTTAACTTTTTCTAATCAAAAAAACGACTCAATTTTATGAAGAAATAAATTTTAGATACAAAGTTAAAGAAAGGTTAGGACTCGTTGTTTTAGCACTGTTTTTTTCATTATTTATCGTCTTATTAACCAGAAGATTTTAAGAAGAAAAAGTAAAAAATAAAAAGTAAATCATATGAAAACAATATTAGTAATTCTCGTATTCACCTCACTCTCTTTAGGAGTTTCAGCCCAACGAAAGGGCGGCTTCCATCACGCAAGGTCAAGTGTTATAATTGTTCCATCTTTTAGTTATGGATTTGGTTATGGTTACCCCGTTTTTGGTAATCCAATGTTTGGTTCTCCGTACGGTTATCCTTATGGTTATAACCCATATTATGGAGCCAGGAGGATGCCTTATAAACTGTCTTTACAAATAGAATCTATTAAAGTTGATTATCGCAACCAAATAAGAAATGCGCGCAACGATAAAGGCCTGGGCCATGCGCAAAAAAGACAGGAAATTAGAAACCTTAAAGCTCAAAGAGACCAGGATATAATCAACGCGCAAAGAAATTACAGACCTTCCGGGAGAATGAATAATCAAAACAACGGAACAAATTATCAGAATCCTAATAACGGAAGTTAACGAGGTGTAAAGGTTTAAAAGCTGCGAATAAATGGAAAGTAGGAAATAGAAGTAAAACTTTAGCAGGCAGTTCGACGATTTGGCAAAGATTAATTGTAATCAGTAAATTTAAATATTGAAAAACATATTTAAGTTTACTGATTTTTTATATTATTTGCTTTTGAACGAGGTCTTCAAACGAATCTCTTTTTCTTATCAGCGAAGCTTTATTATCTTTTACCAGCACTTCTGCAGGTTTCAACCTTGAATTAAAATTTGACGACATTTCGAACCCATAAGCGCCGGCATTATAGAAAACGAGATAATCACCTTCTTTTATTTTATTAATTTTTCTATCCCATGCGAAAGTATCGGTCTCGCAAATATTTCCAACAACCGAATAACTTTTTTCTTCGCCATTTTCATTACTCATATTTTCAATGCGGTGATAAGAATTGTAAAACATAGGGCGAATTAAATGGTTGAAACCACTGTTAACGCTTGCAAAAGTTGTTGCAGAAGTTTCTTTAATAATATTTACTTGCGTAACGAAATATCCTGCGGCGCTTACTAAAAATTTGCCAGGTTCAAACCAAACCTGTAATGGTTTATTACCAGGATTTGGATGCGAGGCAAATGCTTCATTCACTTTTTGGGCAAGTAAATTGATATCTGTTTCCGTATCGCCCGCTTTATAGGGCACTTTAAATCCTCCACCAAGGTCCACAAATTCTAACTCATTAAACCTGGGAATAATCTCGAATAAAACTTCAATACCTTTTACAAAAACATCGGCATTTTCTATTTCGCTGCCGGTATGTATCTGCAATCCACGAATAAATAAAGTATGCTTCGCGACAACGGTTATTATTTCTTCAATTTGATCTACAGGAATTCCAAATTTACTTTTATCGTGCCCTGTTGAAATCTTCAGATTTCCACCAGCTAAAATGTTTGGCCGCAAGCGAATGCCGATTGGATAATCATGCCCATATTCTTGTCCAAATTTTCGCAGATTAGAAAGGCTATCTATATTGATATTAACGCCAAGATTTTTTGCTTCATCAATTTCGCTAAACGCGATTCCATTGGAAGTATAAAGGATCTGCCCTGGCGAAAAGCCTGCATATAAAGCGAGTTTTACTTCGTTAATAGAACTGCAATCAATATTGGCGCCGATTGATTTTATGTGACGTAGCACGTGAATATTTGTTAACGCTTTGCACGCATAAAAAAATCTAGTATCGGTTTTTTTAAATGCACTTTTCAGCTTGTCGAATTGTTCAGAAATTTTTTCAGCATGGTACACATAAACGGGCGTACCAAATTCCTCTGCGATAGCTATTAATTGTTGATGAGATAAAACCTGCGACATTATAAAAATAAATTGAAAACAGCCAATTTTATCAATCGGCTAAATTGGTATTTGAAAGGGAAAATTTCTTTGAATTAATAAATTATTCGGCAATAAAATTGGATTAATCAGCAGGTTTATTTGTTTCATTATCTAATTCTAATACATCCACTTCGTTAATGGTTTCATCAACTTCGACGACGGCTTCATATTGAATTTCTTCAATTTTTGTTGCCTCAATTATTTCCTGGTTTAGCACCTCCCTTATTTTAGGAAGGTCATCGGGGCTATTGATACCAAAATAATCCATAAATGATTTTGAAGTCGCATAAATTAATGGCTTTCCGGGAGAGTCTTCTTTTCGTCCGGCGATCACTACTAAATCTTTCTCGAGAAGTTTTTGCACCGCATAATCGCAATTTACTCCGCGGATAATTTCTATTTCAGATTTAGTTACCGGCTGTTTGTAGGCAATAATTGAGAGCGTTTCAAGAGAGGCTACTGAAAGTTTCTTCAAAAATTTATCGCCATTAATTTGGGCTATGGTATTATGATATTCCTTTTTGGTAAGAAATTGAAATCCGCCTCCACTTTCTACAACTTCAAATGAATAAAATTCCGATTCATATTTTTCCCTGATAGCATTTACTGCGGCTTCCACCTGGTCTGGTGTGGCCCGATCTTCAATAAACCCCAGCGCATTATTCAAAAGTTCTACTAATTCATTATTTGGCAAAGGTTTTTCGCTTGCAAATATCAGGGCTTCAATGTGCGGGATTATTAAGCTTAAGTCCATTTTTTAATTTGCGGATTATCCTTGCAAAGCGGCGGCGCCGCTCACTATTTCTGTAAGTTCGGTAGTAATAGCAGCCTGACGCGCGCGGTTGTAGCTTATCTTCAGAGATTTCAACAACTCTTCTGCATTTTCTGTGGCTTTATCCATTGCCGTCATGCGGGCTCCGTGCTCACTTGCATGAGCGTCAAGGATTGCTTTATATAATTGGGTGTTCAATATTTTAGGCATCAATTCCTCAATCAATATTTTTTTATCAGGCTCAAAAATAAAATCAGCTTTTGCTTCGCCTTTTTTCTGTTCAGTTTTTTTTATGGGTAAAAATTGTTCTACCGTATACTTTTGAGTGGCTGCATTTCTAAATTCGCTATATACCAATTCCACTGCATCCACCTCTCCTTTTTCAAAAGCATCCATCGCAAATTTTGAAACCTCAGCCACATGCTCAAATGTCAATTTGGAAAAGATGTCCCAATATTGATCAATTACTTTAAACTTGTTTTTTGTAAAATGTTCAAAACCTTTTTTGCCTAAGGGTAATATTTCTGAACTTCCTTTTGAGGCCTGGTTTGGGTATTTTTCGTTTAATACTACTTTGGCCAATTTTATAAGATTACTGTTATATCCTCCGCAAAGTCCCCTGTCGCTGGTGATTACAATTACCAAAACTTTTTCTACTGGTCGCTCTATTGTAAGCGCCATATTCACATCGCCGCCAGCGCTACTGACGATATTGCTGAGCATTTCCTGCAATTTTTTTGCATACGGCCGCATTTGTATAATTGCATCTTGTGCCCGGCGTAATTTGGCAGCGCTCACCATTTTCATGGCTTTTGTTATTTGCTGCGTGCTTTTAACGCTTTGAATTCGATTTCTAACTTCCTTTAATGCACCGCTCATATTTTTTGTTTATGGGCTGCAAAGTTAAGTGAATGCTAGTATAAAACCATATCGCCAATTATGTAAAATCGTCATTTTTTCTTTTAAATATGCTTTAGCGTCCATAAAAAAAAAGGCTCCAGAAAAGAGCCTGGATTTCTTGTGCTTTGTATAGAAATAAAAATTCCCTTCGTGTGTGAAAATTTTAATCAGGGAAAAACAGTTAATTTCGTCCCCTCAAAAGCGATTGCATAACAGAAAAATTCAGCATAGATGAAATTTACCTGGTGGAAAATATTGTGTATTGTTTTATTGTTATTCACCTTTACCGCCGGCTTTCTGATTAAAATTCCTATTATTGGCAATCTACATCAAACAGCCCGGAATTTTTTCTTTCATATACCAATGTGGTTCGGACAAATAGCTTTGCTAACACTTTCACTTGGATATTCTATTGCTTACCTGCGTACTCAAAATTTAAAACATGATATTTATGCAGGAGAGTTTGCAAAAACTGGAATTATTTACGGTTGTTTGGGGCTAATTACCGGATCAATTTGGGCCACCTACACATGGGGCGAGCCGTGGAGCAACGATCCTAAACAAATTGCTGCGGCTATTGCAGTCTTAATTTACCTCGCCTATATTGTTCTTCGAGGCTCCATGACTGACATCGATAAAAAAGCCCGCGTAAGCGCTGTTTATAACATCTTTGCATATTTTATTTATATACCCCTGATTATGATATTGCCAAGGCTTGTTCAATCACTTCACCCCGGCGGAATGGAGGGTGCCAAAGGTGGTGGAAATCCCGCATTGGGCGGCAGGAATCTTGATGCAACTATGGAAATGGTTTTCTGGCCGGCAGTATTCGGTTGGACGCTCTTGGGAATATGGATTAGTAATCTTAAAATAAGATTGGGTCTGCTGGCTAATAAAAATTTAATTAATGAATAAAAAGAATTTCTTTAAGCGTTTAATCCTGTCCGTTATATTTCTATTTTCCGGCATATTGCTATTCGCGCAATCTGTCGGAGATACTACCGGAGCCTCATCGAAGGGCGTAATGCGAAGCCACGATAAAATCTACGTGGTAATGGCAGTATGTATAACGATTCTTGTAGTTCTTTTTTTATACCTGATAAGAATAGATATTAAAGTTTCGAAAAAAGAAAAAGCATTTTAATTTTCATTAATTAAAATTTGAGTTTAGTTCATCAAAAAATTAAAAAACACATTTTATGCCATCGCTAGTACCCTATAGTTTTTTCCAAAGTGTAGAAAGAAGTTTTGATAAAGCCGCTATTTTCACAGATTGGGATCCCGGAATTTTGCAACAAATAAAACAATGTAATAGTGTTTATCAAATGCGTTTTCCCATTAAAAGAGAAACGGGCGAAATAGTAACTATTGAAGCGTATCGTGTTCAACACTCCCACCATAAAACTCCGTGCAAAGGTGGAATTCGTTTTAGCCTTGCTGTAAACCAGGATGAAGTAATGGCGCTTGCTGCACTTATGACTTACAAATGTGCTATTGTAAATGTCCCTTTTGGTGGTGCAAAAGGCGGTATAAAAATAAATCCGCGTGGATACACGCCTTACGAATTAGAAAAAATTACCCGCAGATATACCGCCGAATTAATTAAGAAAAATTTTATTGGCCCGGGCACTGATGTTCCGGCACCTGATTATGGAACCGGCGAAAGAGAAATGGCATGGATACTTGATACTTATGTGGCTATGCATCCGGGAGAAATTGATGCTGCCGGCTGTGTAACCGGAAAACCAGTAACACAAGGTGGCGTTCGCGGAAGAAAGGAAGCGACAGGATTGGGTGTATTTTATGGCCTTAGTGAAGTTCTCAAAATGCCCTCTGTTATGGACAAACTTGAACTTCCCTTAGGCGTAAAAGGCAAGCGCATTTGCGTACAAGGTCTGGGTAATGTTGGTTATCATACCGCTTTATTTTTTCAACAGGCAGGAGCTTTAATAGTTGGACTGGCAGAGTTTGAAGGAGCAATTTGGAGCGATGAAGGATTGGATATAGATAAGGTGTGGCTTCATAGAACAAAGACAGGTTCTATACTTGATTTTCCGGGCTCAACTAATTTTGCTAAGAACACGGACGCGCTTGAAATGGATTGCGATATTTTAATTCCGGCTGCGTTAGAAAATGTAGTGAATGGAGAAAATGCGTCACGCATAAAAGCAAAAATTATTGGCGAAGCAGCTAACGGTCCTCTTACGCCCGAAGCTGATGAAATTTTAAACCTGAGAGGAATTTTGGTTGTGCCGGATATGTACCTGAATGCGGGAGGTGTTACCGTAAGTTATTTTGAGTGGCTGAAAAATTTGAGTCACGTACGTTATGGCCGCCTTGAAAAAAGATTTACTGAAAATATGAACAATCATATACTTGGCCAGTTGGAAGAACTAACGGGAAAAAATGTTAGTTCATTAGAAAGGGATTTTATTGTACATGGCGCTGATGAAGTAGACCTGGTAAGAAGTGGTTTGGAAGAAACGATGATTTCGGCGACGCGGGAAATTGTAGACATCTGGCAAAAAACACCGGCCATTCCGGACATGCGCACGGCAGCCTATGTATGCGCCATTAATAAAGTTGCCACCTCTTATGCTGAACTGGGGATTTTCCCTTAAGATTTTGACGCGAGATTAAAATAATTTTAAAAAAAACTCCCTTTCATTTAAAGTTGAAAAGCAGGGAATTGGTCAATCTCGTGAAACTGGCCTTCCTGTTTTTCAAAGCCGTAAGAATAGCTGCCGTTGGTTATTATTAGATATTTTGCGGGCAACGTAATATGATACCTGAGAATTTGACTTAAGGTTTTTTCAGAAAGCGTTACATTCATTTCTTTACATTCAATGATCATGAAAGGCTTGGTATTTCTATCATAAATTACAATATCACATCGCTTTAAAAGTTCATTCAATTTAATTTCTTTTTCAATTGCCATTAGTGTTGCCGGATAGTTATTAGCGATAAGATATTGTATTATATTTTGCCTTACCCATTCTTCAGGAGATAGCTGCAACCACTTTTTTCTTATCACATCAAAAACTTCGTTTACCCCTGACCGTTGCCTAAGAGAAATTTTGTTTTTCGGAAATTCAATTTTAATCATTTTTGGCTTTGATAAGGGTAATTATATAGAAGTAAAAAAGTACCAGGGTAGCAGGTGGCTACCTTTACAAAGGTAAAATTCTCAAAGCTAAAATCTAAAACCGTATTTTTATAAGAAGCAATACGCTCCTTTTGGATTTTAAAAATTATGAAAACAAAAAAAGAAATAGTAAACAACTGGCTCCCGAGATATACCGGAGAGAAACTGGAAAATTTTGGTAAATATATTTTGCTCACCAACTTCAGCAATTATGTAAAGATGTTTGCTGACTCAAACAAAGTAAAAATTGTAGGGGCCGATAAAGCTATGCAATGCGCAACAGCAGGCGATATAACAATAATTAATTTTGGAATGGGAAGCCCTGGAGCGGCTACAATTATGGATTTATTGAGCGCAGTCGAGCCTAAAGCAGTTTTATTTTTAGGCAAATGTGGCGGGTTAAAAAAAAGAAATAAAATTGGCGATCTTATATTACCTATTGCTGCAATTAGGGGAGAAGGAACATCCAATGATTATTTTCCACCTGAGGTGCCGGCATTACCAGCTTTCGCTTTGCAAAAAGCAATTTCAACTACTATTCGCGATCATGCGTACGATTATTGGACCGGCACTGTTTATACAACAAATCGTCGTGTGTGGGAACATGATGATAATCTTAAAGCTTACTTAAGTAAAATACGGGCTTATGCAATTGATATGGAGACAGCAACGATATTTACGGTAGGCTTCTATAACAAAATACCCACGGGCGCATTGTTACTTGTAAGCGATTCCCCTATGGTACCTGAGGGAGTAAAAACTACGGAAAGCGACGCAGCAGTAACAGCACAGTTTGTACAAAGGCACTTAACCATTGGTATTGATTCTTTAAAACAATTGATCAATGACGGGCTCACAGTACGACATCTTAAATTTTAATTACCGCTAATAGTTTCCTGAAAAATCTTTCTTTCAAAAGCAAAAAATTTAGAGTAATAATATTAAAGTGCATGTATAATTGATTCAATGGCTTACCCTCTTCTCCAGATAAAAAATTTAAGTGTAGTTTTTTTTTCAGGCACTGAAAGGTTTCAAGCAGTGAAGAATATCTCGTTCGAAATAAATAAGGGAGAGACCATGGCTATTGTAGGCGAATCGGGTTCGGGTAAAACGGTTACATCTCTATCAATTTTACAACTACTATCGTCTCCGCCGGCCGACTACAAAACAGGGCAAATTTTATTTTCCGAAGACGGAAATACGCAGGAAAATATTTTATTAACCAGGGGGAAACAATTAAGGCAAATAAGAGGGAATAAAATTTCGATGATTTTCCAGGAGCCGATGACTTCCCTTAATCCTGTAAAAAATTGCGGCAGCCAGGTGATAGAGGCCATTATGCTTCATCAACCAATATCAGGGCAAGAAGCGAAGAAAAAAACCGTTGATCTTTTTAGCCAGGTAAAATTGCCTGATCCTGCAGGTATGCTTTACCGTTATCCTCACCAGTTAAGCGGCGGCCAAAAACAAAGAGTGATGATCGCCATGGCCATGAGTTGCAATCCTGCTGTGCTAATTGCAGATGAGCCAACTACCGCGCTCGATGTGACGGTGCAAAAAACAATTTTAGAACTCATAAAAGAATTGCAACGTGAAAAAGGCATGAGCGTAATCTACATAACGCATGACCTTGGCCTTGTGGCCGAAATTGCTGATAGAGTGCTCGTGATGTACAAAGGAGAAATAGTTGAGACAAATGTTGCCAAGGAGATTTTTTTGAATCCACAACATCCTTATACAAAAGCTTTAATTAATTGCCGTCCAACTGCTGCATCAAAAGGAAAACGCCTTCCGGTTATTAGCGATTTCTTAAATGGACATCCCGATTTGAACCGGGAAAATAGTCTGGTAAAAAGGTTTAATACTGAAAATAATCAGTCGTCTGCCGAACTATTAAAAGTCGAAAATCTTAAAGTTTACTTTCCTGTAAAAAAAAGTTTTACCGGAAAAATTTTGAAAGAGTTTAAAGCAGTTGATGATGTAAGTTTCTCGGTCGCAAAGGGAGAAACGCTTGGATTAGTAGGAGAAAGTGGTTGTGGAAAAACAACGCTTGGAAGAGCTTTAATTAGATTAATAACACCAACAGCCGGCAACATTTTTTTAAATAAAAAAAATATTGCACACATTCCCAATGAGGAGCTGCGGCAAATGCGTAAGGACATTCAAATTATATTCCAGGATCCATACGGCTCGCTCAATCCACGGCTTACAATTGGCCAGGCGATAAATGAACCGATGAAAATTCATCACATTCTTCCAACTGAAAAACAGCGAAAGGAAAAAATTATTGAGATTCTTCAAAAGGTAGATTTAAAACCGGAGCATTTTAACCGTTATCCTCATGAATTCAGTGGCGGACAGCGACAACGAATTTGCATCGCGAGGGCTTTGGGCCTCAATCCTGAATTTATAATTTGTGATGAAAGCGTTTCCGCGCTGGATGTAAGCGTGCAGGCACAAGTGCTGAATTTGCTGAATGACTTGAAAGAAGAACTTGGATTTACGTGTATTTTTATTTCTCACGACCTTGGAGTAGTGCACTACATCAGTAATAGGATTATGGTAATGAACAAAGGAAAAATTGAAGAAATGGGAACTGCTGACGAAATTTATTTCCATCCGAAAAGTTCATACACACAAAAATTAATTGAATCTATACCAAAAGTAAATTTTTAATGAAGTAGCATGCAAAGTCAATTTTCAGTGGTAAAAAACTTTAAATTTTTGGTAATTAATAATTCCTACCTTTGCGACCTTAAAAAAAATCATGCCGTAACATGATAAGTGGCCCATAACACGGGTACGTATCTCTGTAAAAACAGTAAATGGCATGTGACAATTAACTTTTAAATTATAATTGCACATGAAACTTAGTCAATTCAAATTTGACCTTCCTTTAAATCTTATTGCTCAAAACCCTGCCAAAAGAAGAGAAGATAGCCGCATGATGGTTATCGAAAGAAAGACGGGCAAAATTGAGAATAAGCATTTCAAAGACATCCTGGATTATTTTGATGATAAAGATGTTTTCGTTGTAAATAATACCAAAGTTTTTCCTGCCCGCATGTATGGCCGTAAAGAAAAAACCGGCGCTAAAATCGAAGTATTTCTTTTAAGAGAATTGCATAAACAAAACAGGCTTTGGGATGTAATCGTTGACCCGGCCCGAAAAATACGTGTTGGTAATAAACTTTATTTTGGAGAAAGTGATGAGTTAGTTGCTGAAGTAATTGACAACACCACCAGCCGCGGAAGAACGATTCGTTTTTTATGGGATGGACCGGAAGATGAATTTAGAAAAATGCTTTATTTTATGGGTGAAACTCCGTTGCCTAAATACATTAAGCGCAAGCCGGATGAAGAAGATAAAGAAAGATACCAAACTGTTTATGCAAAACATGAAGGTGCCGTTGCTGCGCCAACCGCAGGGCTCCATTTTAGTGCTGAGCTTATAAAACGCCTGGAAATAAAAGGTGTTCGCTTTGCTGAAGTTACTTTACACACCGGCCTTGGAACATTTCGTCCTATTGAAGTAGAAGATTTGAGCAAGCACAAAATGGATGCAGAATATTATCAAATTGATGAGGAAGCATGCCGTATCGTAAATAAAGCAAAAGAAACCCATAGAAGAATTTGCTCTATTGGTACCACTACAATGCGTGCAATGGAAACTTCTTTTACGGCGCAAAAATTATTAAAACCATCTGAGGGTTGGACGAACCATTTTATTCATCCACCTTACAACTTTAATATTGCTGATTCGCTCGTTACAAATTTTCATTTACCCAAAACGAGCCTGTTGATTATGACGTGTGCTTTTGCCGGTTATGATCTTATAATGGATGCCTATAAAAAGGCTATAAAAGATAAATATCGTTTTTTCAGCTACGGTGATGCTATGCTGATTATTTAGTTTAGGAATTATTTTATGTTGAAAAGAACTCTCCTTTGTAGGGGAGTTTTTTTTGTAATAAAATGCGTCAACATCTTATTTCTTATTCTTTATCATTTTTTTGAAATAATTTAGGAAAAACGATTGTTATGAAAACTGTTCATCAATGGCTGAATGAGTATGGAGAAAGCCACAGAAATGAAACCAATAAAATGATTCACTGGATTTGTGTACCGGCTATTTTCTTTTCCATTACCGGCTTGCTTTATTGCATAAAACTGCCAGCGCATATCTCAGAAAATCTTCAAATGAATGTTGCTATGGTGATATTATTATTCACCACAATTTATTATCTATCTCTTTCTATAAAAATTGGAATTGGAATGCTGCTCTTTGGAATTGTTTGCCTTTGGCTATGTTATTTAATTGAAACATTTTTGCCCATGCAGCTATGGCTTTTCTCCATTATAGTTTTTGTAATTGCATGGATTGGCCAATTTTACGGCCACAAAGTCGAAGGCAAAAAACCTTCATTTTTAAAAGATATCCAGTTTTTGCTAATTGGCCCTATGTGGCTGATGAGCTTTATTTATAAAAGATTTGGGATCAATTTTTAGTAAGCTCATTTGCAAAGCAGAATAAAATTGCAAAGTTTTTTACATGCCAAATAATCCTTTGTTTAAAACCTGTAAAGTTTTGTCTTTATACTCACGCGAAATAAGGATAGAGATATTATGCTGACTTCCTCCATAGCTCACCATTCTTACAGGAATGCCGGATAAAGTTGCAAATATCTTGGCCATCACATCTTTTGTTTGCGTTATTTGATTTCCAACAATTGAAACAATTGTTTGATCATTATCTACTTCTACTGTACCAAAAAGTTCCAGCTCTTTAATTATTTCCCTTAAATAAGCATCGCTATCAATCGTCACTGATACTGCAACTTCCGATGTAGTAACCATATCGATCGGTGTTTGATATTTTTCAAAAATTTCAAAAACCTTTCGCAGAAAACCATAAGCAAGTAACATCCGGCTACTTTTTATTTTTATCGCAGTAATAAAATCTTTTGCGGCAATTGCTTTCACACCAACGCTTCCGGCCTCACTTTCAATCAGCGTTCCCGGCGCATCAGGCTGCATCGTGTTTAATAATCTTACCGGAAAATTAAAATATTGCGCCGGCCATATACTTGCAGGGTGTAAAATTTTTGCACCAAAGTAAGCAAGCTCAGCCGCTTCATCGAAACTAAGCCGGCCAATAGGTTTTGTTTTCTTTACTATTCTTGGGTCGTTATTGTGCATGCCGTCAATGTCCGTCCAAATTTCACAAACTGAAGCACTGATAGCGCCTGCAATTAATGAAGCGGAATAATCACTGCCGCCTCTCTTTAAATTATCAACTTCGCCCTTGGCGTTGCGGCAAATATATCCTTGTGTAAGAAAAAGCGTTTGATCCTTATGACGTTTTAAAATTTGAGAAAGCTTTACTTTAATACTACCAACCTGCGGCTCGCCAAAAGAATCAATTGTCATAAAATCAAGCGCAGCCAGCCAGACATGTGGAATTTTTTGTTCTTCAAGATATGCGCTGAAAAGTTTGGTACTTAATAATTCGCCTTGTGCAAGAATATCTTTATTTAAAGCTTCGCTGAAAGATATCTTTAAAATAATATTTAGAAATTCAAAATGCTCCGCTAAAATCGCCTTCGCTTTTTTAGATATCTCCTCTGTTTTCACTAATTGAAGCACAAAATTTTGATAGTGTTTCTCAAGTGCATCAATGCGTTGCTTCGCAGAAACCCGGTCGCCCTTTGCTAAACTATTACTTATTTCTGTTAGTGAATTTGTAGTACCACTTAAGGCACTAAGCACTACTACTTTAGGCTCATTTTCTTTTGTAATCAGCTTCGCAATATCAAACATTCTTTCAGGCTTACCAACACTGGTGCCTCCGAACTTCATTACTTTCATTCCTTTATTATATTATATTAATAGTTGGTTAGTTGGAACGCAAATTTATAACACAGAAGCCAAGATGCAGTATACTAATCTGAATTTTGATTATTCGCACAAGAAATAAGTATTTATTTTGAAT
>JBBRSV010000065.1:0-25625 GCA_038245055.1 Chitinophagales bacterium
CAAAACACCTTTTCTATAATCATACGTATCCGCCCAGAAATAGACTTTTAAGTTAACCGTACTTACCGAAAGTTCTTCGACTATGGCGAACGGTTTTATATCCTTCTTTATATCTTCTATAGGTTCCATCGCTTCAACTATTGCAGCATATTTAGACGGTGTCCTATAATGATAGCATTGGTGCCGATTTGTCTGTCACGTCATTGGTAAAAATAAATACTCTTCGGCATAGGATAGCATTATTATAGCGCCGGTATTGTGCCACCATGATAATAAATTGAATTAGACACTCTTTATGGTTGAATTACCATTAAGTATTCATTAAGAATGTTATGTTTAATCATGTATAATTAATTTTATAGTAAAAATTAGCTATTAAAATATGGAGAAAGGATCGGGCGCAGGCGTGTATGGCGAACTACAGCTAATATTGGGTTGGAGGTAATAAAGTTTATAGCAGCATCCGTTATCCGCAGTTCGGCGATGCTTTCTGTAGGAATTTACAGCACCGTTGACTCCTGTAATGAACTAATGTTATTATGGGGAATTCAGAAAAGTAAAATACCTACGGATGAAATGCACCCATTCGGAAGGTTTGAAAAAAATATTAGAGAAAAATTCCCTGATGTAAAAAAAATTTATAGAGGCAAGCAATCTTGTCGAAACCTAATAAGAATGAACATCATCAGCTAGCCTAAAGCTTTTATTTTTAAAATTAATTTCGTGTATGCATCACCGCAGGTGTGTAAAAACATTCCCATCCGGGGAAGCTCCGACAGGATTGCTTGTTTTCTTTTATATTTAAAAAATCAATGATTAGGAAATTTTATTAGGCATGATTTTGTTAGTATTCAAAGTGATAAACACAAAGGATACTTCTCTCGCAATAAAATAATTCCTTCGGGCTAAGATTTATTTCTCCGCTTTTAAAAAAAATTCCTTCAAAGAAACCTAATAGAAGCAACAGGATATTTTTATTTGCCGGCTTTGCAACTTTCAGGTGTTAAACTAAATTTTTTAATAAAACTAAAAATCAAAAACATGTATTTTAAAAATTTAAGAGGTAAAATATTATTGTTTGCAACAATTTTGTTTACCGCTTTCTCTCTTAATTCTTGTGCAAAAAAAATGACCTTTGGCACTTCGTCAGTTGTGCCTGCCGCACAAGGCACGGTAAAAATAAAATCAGATAAAAACAAAAACGCCTCGATTAATTTGAGTGTAGAGCGCCTTGCAGATCCAGGAAGGCTGAGCCCAGCTAAAAAGACTTATGTTGTGTGGATGGAGACTGCAAGTAATGGAACGAAAAATATCGGAAGCTTAAATACTTCAAGTGGTTTTTTATCTGGTAAAATGAAGAGTTCACTAAAAACAGTCACTCCCTATAAGCCCACAGGTTTTTTTATAACTGCCGAAGACGATGCTAATGTTCAATATGCAAATGGCCAGGTCGTTTTAAGAACCAATTAATGTAAAGTTGGCGAAACATCAATTTGCTATTTGCATAACGACGATTCATACGTTAAGCACCGATAAATATTCTATGAAAATGCAGGCGCTTTTTGCAAGCGTAAATAGTTTGAAAACACCTAAGCCTTTCTTAATATGAAGGCATCTTGGTAAATGAGGGTATGTGGGGAGGTATAAATAAGAACGAAGCCGATGTTGGGGAATATCTCCTGGAGCTTGCCCATAAGGGCGTATCAGCAAGATCCGTTTGAATCCGTAGCACATATATCTTATACTTTCCAATGTTCGTGAAATATTGAAAGTGACGATTGGTGATACCGGATCAATTTATTTTTTGCTGAAGTAATTTAAGTAATCATGGCATGACTATCCTTAGTTTCCAACTATACGCTATTTGTTGACTGCGTTTGTAGGCTGCGGTCAAAAGCGTGAAGTCCAACAAGTGCTGAAAATATCTAAAACATCCGTGTAACCCTAACGCATAAACGTACTTTGAATGAAAGTAAGAATGGCGCTTGGGCCGATATTTTACATTAAATCCCATGATAATCAGCAATCAAATGAAAGCGAAAAAAATAAGAAAATAAATGATGGACTAGCGGATTCTTAATTCAAGAGAAATAATGCCTAGTAGATACTTTAGGCAGTGCCGGGGCCGTCAAATTTCTCGAAATAATTTATATAACACGAACGCATAAACGCACTTTGAACGAAGCGGTATAAGAGTTCGAGTATAGGCAAGTTTCTTCGGCATCAGGGTTTCCGGAAATTATCTTTAATTAGAAATTTTATAGCGGGAAACCACGCTTAGACGGATTACTTACTGACCCGGCCTCGACCCCCTGCTGAGCTGAATTTGAATTATTATTTTGTCCCGGGGGAAAACGCATTTTACTTGCACAGGCATTATTGATCTTAGCACTAAAAGAAATGAAAAGAGTGTTCATAATATTTTTTAAGACAAATACCAGGAGAATATTTTCAATAGCCGTGTATGATAAAAAAGCTGAGCAGAAAATTGGCTTGCGCTAATCTAACGTTAAGGATTAAGCGCAAAAGCATAAAAAAAGGTTGTCAACCTCTGGAGATTGACAACCTTAGGATGGATCCTGGTATTAATTGTCATTTATTTCATTGCGTTCGCCCGATAACTTTCCAAGCCACAGGCTCCTGACGGGATCGTTTGCTTACCGTAAACCCCTCTTTTGCCACATCTGCCGATTTCTTACCATTCTGGCAAAATTAGCGATAGTTGTCTTCTTAGCGTTTTCCCAGTTCTTCTTGATGTTCTCCTGCTTCTCCTTCTGACTTTCCAACCAGGTTTTTTTGTGCGGATCGGTGGTAAACACATTTACACCCAAAAGACTTAGCGTAACATGATATCGTTTACCTGCACTCTTTCCTCCGTTCGCATCGGCATGCGTGTCAGAAGAACTCATGGAAGAGCCGTCGCCGACAGCCCCAGCCCGCTGTATGGCATTGGGGTTATTATTCTGTTCTGAAGCGGCCCTTCGAGCCATTTCATTTTTCTTGATTTCGACCAGCGTGTTTATCAACTTTATCTTTTGTTTTGCTGTCAAGTCACTGAACGATTTGGAACGACCGTCCGGATCAATGTACGTTATCGGGTTGTTTTGCACATAAGCATAAGGCGACGTACTGATTTCGCTCGGCAGATACCATGAAGGATCTACACTTGGCCATACACTGGTTAGAGGATCATAGTACCGGCCCCCATAATAATATAACCCGGTTTCGTCATCCAGTTCCTTGGCGTTGTATAAATAGGGAGTGTTTTGCTGGTTACTATGTTCGTCAATAAATGTTTCGCCAAAAGGGTAGTATTCCAAATGTTGATATACTTCTCCGCTTGCATCAGTAATGTAGGCCGAACTACCAAGGTGATCACCATGATAATAAAATTGCTGGCCATCTTTCGTATTGCCGCCCTTGCCGCTGGTACCAAGCTTACTAACAATGCGCTCGCCATCTATGTAGAAATGCTTGGTATATCCCCCGCTTTCAACCACCTCATACGGATTTACATAAATGGTGTAATTACCTATTCCGGACGATTTTGCAACCTGTTTTCCATTGATGGCTACCGTTTGCCCGTTTCCGTTACTTTTAAAGACTCTTGTGCCTGAAGCATCATAGGTATAGCGGAATAGCTGGCCATTATCAGAAAGGGTTTTGATCCTGTTTTCTTCATCCCATTCAATTTGCCGGTTCTGGGCGCTTCCATCATCCTGCCAACCAGTTTGGTTCCCGTTTGCATCGTAGGTAAATGCCTGGCTGCCAATATGGATGGGGGCATGAGGCTTATTGCCTGCATTATAATTGTAATCGTAATTATAGGAAGTTTTGTTTTGCAGCACCCAATTCTGGGAGTTATTTCCGGCTGTTTCATGTACCTGTTTCTTGTTGAGGATACTGGAAACAGTGTTGTAGCTCATCGCAAGACTGAACCGGTCCATATGACTGCTTCCGCCGAAATTCCCGTTAGCATTGGTTACCCTGTATAAATCATCGTAGGTATATTGATAATCCGATTTGCCCCCCATCAAATTATTGGGTGGAACGGGTGCCGCGTTCACGACGTTCAGAATTTCATTTTCATTATCCCATGTATAAGTATTGTCCATCATGAAACGGTTGGCACTTGTTTTCGCTGTCATTTTTGCCAGTTCACGACGTTGAGCTCCAAAGGTGTAGGTCATTTCCGTACCATTGCCATACTGCATGAATACCCGCGTTTCGAATTTGTCATACCCCATTTGCGTCAGATAGTTGTAGCTCGTACCATTATTAACACCCGTCATGTTCAGCAAAGAGCCTCCCACATTGTAGTTGTAGGTCAGTTTTTCTCCGTCAGGGTAAACCATGCCGGTCAACCGATTCCACGTATCATAAGTCCATTGGGTAGTAAAAGTTTGCGCTACACCATCGGGAACATTCATCAACCGGATATTTTTCACCAAGGCCCCAAGAGGGTTATAGAAAAACTGTTGTGTACCACTGCCGTCCTGTTGTGAAGAAACCCGTCCAGCCCTAAAGAAAGTTGCCCCGGATGCGCCATAGGTGAGGGTCACATTGTTTTGCGGGTTTATTGGATAGGTGGTTTTAACCAGTCGCTCCCGGTCATACGTGTACTTGATCCCGCTGCTACTTTGCAAATTGGCTGTTGTTTTTTCTACCAGGTTGCCTGCAAGGTCATATTTATAATTCGTAGTGCCGGCGTCGGGGTGTACATCGCTGTATTTTCTGCCGAACTGGTCATACGCCATTGTGATCACGTTGTTCTGGTCATCGGTCACCTTTGTTAATTCACTCACCGGATTGTAATCGTAGCTGGTCCAAACATCGCTACCCTGGCTGTACTGTTGTTTTGTGGCTTTCAAAAGTTCCCTTACGTTGAGGAAACTTTCTGTACTGATTCCGTTGGCATCAGTTGATGTGGTTTTGAATTGCACTACGCCGTTGCGATCGTTGCCAAATCCGTATACCATTTTTCGCGTAACGAGGTCTTGTAATGTATCGGTGAGCATTCTATCCATTACATCGTACTTCATGCCTTCTGGTGTCACGACGTCATTGCCGGTGTTATAAGTACCGATCGTTCCTTTGGGTTCTGTAAGCGGGTACCACTGTTTTATGGGTCTGAAAAATGCATCGAAGACAGTGGAACCGGAAACAACCATTACTTCCTGGTCCGCAGCCTTTGCACCGCTGAACAGGGCAATATCTTTTTTGGTCTGCACTTCTCTTCCTATACCATCACGGAAGGAGGCAGTTTCCAGGTAGTTTCCGGGATGCGCCGGATCATAATGTTTCGCCATCGCCCATGCAACTGCATCGTCAGGATGGTATTCAAAGGCAATGGTGAACGGCTGGCCGGAAGCAATTTCCAACGGCCTGCGGATCGTCAGTAACCTTCCCGCCGCATCAAGGGTATATTGTGTCTGTTGTCCGTTCAGATCGGTACTCGTAAGTTGTTGTCCAAACCTTACATCATAGATGGCGGTGGAAGAGTAACCGTACGAATCAGATGTTTTGGTGATGTACGTTTGAACATCTCCGTCATACTCGTAGTTGTACGCCAGGCGTTGACCGGTAGCATTTTGCGGACGGGTCATGGTTGCCAGGTTGCCGTAAGTGTCGTAGGTCATGTCATACTTAGCCACATCACCGGATGCAAGATAAAGCCGTGTTTGTGTGATGTTGCCTGTATTGTTATCTATGTCTGATGCCCGCTGCCTGTAGGTCGTGCTGATGCCCGACACGGTAACGGAACTGGGTACATTCATAATATATTTGCCGGGAACCGAATGATAACTGATGATTGTTGATACATCATCATCAGTGCCGGGATCACCAAAGTCGGTCGACCGGGATAGATTTCCCAACTGGTCATATGAATACGTGGTGCTACTTGTTTTACCTGCTACAGCTTGGCCCTCGTAAAATAGTTTATCCGTTTTTATCAGTGCCGGGAAAGCGGCGCCATCGTCCGTTTGAGCAAAGGCATCCGGAAGTGTAGCACCGGAAGAAATACTCTTTAGTTCAATAGTGTTGACAACTTCCGTGAACTTATTACCATCAGCGTCTTTTAATACGGTAGATTTCAAGAGACCTTTGTCATAATAATTATCGGTAAAGTAGTCGTCTTCGGTCGTACGGTATACGGCATCCCCGTGGTCGGTATCGAGTTCTTTGGTAATTACTTTTCCAAACCCGTAGAATTCCCTTTCATTCCGGTCATATTTTCCGGCTTCGTAGGCATAAGAATTGCTCGTGTGCTCTGGGCCATCACCCAAAAGGCCGTCATATAAATCAACCCTGGATAACGCCCATACGTTGTTAGGCAAATCATAGGTGTTGCCCACCCGATTATAATCCATTACAAAACTTCCCCCAAGCGGGCGGGTTACTTTTTTAAGCAGGTTGGTTCTTCGTATGGTCGATCGTGAAACGGTAAGGCTGTTGTCTTCATCAGATTGGAGATAGTCGGGAAAACCATCGCCATCAATATCTTCAAATTGTACCTGGGTCTTGTCGGCTCCCTGTGAAATAGTTATCTGTGGATTAATACACAGCTTTACGATGGGTAGGATAGGTATAATGGAAATACCTACCGTAAAGGCAATATTAAGAGATTCGCCGGTGGAAATGCCATTGTTAACGGCGTTGGCCCCAGTCCATTGGATGGCCGGTCCAAAGCCATTACCCGTATTCAGTCGTACCATAAGTGGATTGACTCCCTGGATATAATCCAGTAGCCCGTCACCATTTACATCGAGGAGCGTCTTGTTGGTAACGTTTTCACCTCGTGTAAGAGAAATCCCCGCAGCAATGCTGTAATCTTCGAAATTAATGCTGATACCGCCGCCATAATTGAGTGTCGTTCCGTCGCTCAAGCCGCTATAGCCCCATTGTTCAGGCGGAAGAAAGGAATATCCCATGTTGAGTTCTACCATGCCGTCAGAATGCACCCGGTCCGGGAGGCCGTCGCCATTTACATCCATGAAGGCAACAGTCTCATTATCGAAATTAGCGCCAAAACTACCGGAAATACCCGCCGAACCCCGTGACTTTGCCTCTGCAGCATCCGCTTTGGCCCCTCCAGATGTTTTAGAAGCATTGGGAGAGGTAGAAAATGCCAATGAGCCACCCGCAGTTCCCCCCACAGAGGTATGATTCGAAAAAGTAACATCTCCAAAGCTAAGAGACCTGGCAGTCGGTTCGAGGCTACCGTACGGGTTTGTATATTGAATCTTGCTATTGGAGAGGATATCCGGGTAGCCGTCACCGTTCATGTCTGTAAAATCATAAACGAACTTGGTCGTCCCCGTACTTACGCCAGCTCCTAACTCGCCACCGGGCGTGGCGACACCCAGGCTGAAATCATCTGTTTGCGCGACTTTTTTGATACCTACAGCGCCGGAGGCTGAACCTGCGGTGGATACAACAACCGGGTTCACCGGCAGTAAATCGTCCCTGCCCATACGGGAAGAACTGATCGTATCTTTGGTAACAAAAGTCAGGTTATCATAACCAATCCATGCTTTTCTTGCATTGTCGGGCGCCATGTAAATAAACTTATCATCCTTCGGTTGGTACCCACCTTTAGCATCGTAGGCCTGTTGCATTTGATTCATCGACGCAGTTGGATTGCTTGTATCCACTAAAGGGCTTAAATCGATCTTGTCCGGATTTTGATTCAGTAACGCAGGATTTAGCTTTAGATCAGACTCAATAATGGGCTGACCCGCACGTTCCCTGTTGCCGTTATAGGCGAATTGACCCCAATGACGGTACATGGGTCCAAAAATGAAAGAGTTATCAAGTGTATGAAAACCGCCCTTCAAGGTATCAGCGTTGCTATGTTTGGGCCGCACGATCACGGTGTCAGCCTCAAGAGCATACGCTACAAGGGTATCTGCCGTATGATATTCGAAAAACACCTTATCGCCACTGTTCAGAATGGCCGTCAGGTCCGGGTGGGCGCCGACCTTTCCATCCGATACTGGTATTGTTTCCTCGGCAATAAGCTCATTTTCTCTTTTTACAGAGAAAACAACCTGGCCGGTTTTAGAACTTAAATTGAATGTCGGTTTGGCCTGGATAGAAAAAGTATCCTTTGACGGAGCTGTCCAGGGCAGGCTGGGAATAACTGTTTTTGTAAAGGCCTTGAAATCGACCGTGGGAGATATTTTGATCAAAACGCGACCGCTGTCATCAATCACCCGTGGAACCTTGGGGTCGTCTGAGGCTGTATAATACAGGTTAGGTTCCCAATGAAGAGAAGTCCAGTCAATATTAGATGGCGAGGAAACGCGGAAATACAGGTTTTCACCTTTAAGCACTTTTTGGTCGATGGATACAGTAACGGTTGTTGCCTGGTCAGAGTTTATATGTTGTTCCAGCAGCGTGGTAAACACTTTATTGTTTTCCTTCAGTATAGTAACTACGATATTGTCAGAAGTGACCGGCTTGGTAAAATCGCCCTGGATATGGATCGTTCCGTCAATGGGCATACCGACTGAAAGAGCGGCAGACATCAGGTAGTCTTTATCCGACTGAAATTGGTAAATCGGTTTACCGTTGGCATCATTCAACCCGGGAACATTGGTACTGTAGGTTATTTCCGGTATCCAATGTACCTGGTCGTATGCACCATTAAATATAGATTGAACCCTGAAATAAATGCGGTCACCTTTTTGAACCTGAACTGCATTTACTCCGGTAGGTGTTTTAGGGGTAAAATCGTTGGCAGGGATGGTAGAAGACCAAAGCTCTGTTCCCTTATGCTGTATAGCTACCCGCACACCATCAGCAGCAGTATACGATTGGGAGGCGGGGTCCTGGATCAGCGCTACAGGCGCATTGATATTTACGGTTCCGTCAAAAGGGGCTACCCATACCTTCACCACATCATGCAAAGGATTGTCGTCAATAGCTTTTTGCAACACCGCAGGGTCATTTTCTACCAGGCTGTTGTCGATTCCTGAACCCGCACGGATAGGGCTTGGTGTGTCACCGCTGGAAGTAGTGAATGTCGGATTTCCTGCTCCGTCCAGGTGATTAAAAAACACCGTTCCGTTATTGACAATATCTATCAATCCGTCTCCATTCACATCCGACAGGTACACGTTCGTAATGTCTTCGGAATGGGCATAACCTAATCCAGCATATATGAAAAAATTAGATTCCAATCCTACGTTTACGCCCCAGTTGAGGCCCTGGTTGAAGTCGTTAACCCCGTTTATCGGCAAACGCGGGCCAAATGCTACATTGCTATCTACTGCAGACTGATTCGAACGGTAATATAGCTTACCATCTTGCTTAAAGACTTTATCCACCAGTCCGTCTCCATTGATATCAACGAGGGCCAACATGCCTTCATTGGTGGAAATGTTGAATCCGAACGCGATACCTGCGGTGTTGGACTTGGAGGCAAGGTCTTCATCATCCGGACCAATCGTAACCGCCAAACCAAAACCGCCGCCAATAGATTTATTTCCGCTCAGCGCAGATGCATGGTCCTGGAACCCGGGAATAGGATTTAAAAAGGTTCCTTTCACATTATCAGGCTGTGGATTCCATTCTTCCTGCCCTTTCAATGGCTGGTATACGCCATTCGATTGCACATCATTGTAATAATCGAAGTCATGGGTGGTAAAAAGTTTACCGGTGGCATCAAATTGTTTGATGTTCTGCAGGAGTGTTTTATAAAAGGCACCCTCCGTATAAGTCAGTTCATAAGACCGGACGGCCTGGCCATTGTATTGCACCGTAACTTTCCTGAGTAAGTCTGCCGTCACCTGTTTGAAGCCAAGGCGTCCGCTGATGCTGATATCTTTCCTTTTCGTCTCAGCGAGATCACGATCGCGGGTAAAAATCACGGTATACTTGCCCTCGGTGGTTCCATGGCCGGTATAGCTCACCGATGCCAGGTACAGGTTATTACCGGCATTACCATTGGGTGTGCCGGCATCCGTAACTTTCGTATAGCGATATTTTACAAAATTATCGTTGGCATCCCGTGCTTCCGTTAACGCCCAATAGCCTATGTTGCCGCTGGCATCCGTAAGGGTAGCGTTCGGGTCGATACCACTTGCCGGATTACCTCCAAAAAACTTCCGCATGCCGTTTTTATCTGTCACTTCCCACCAGTAATTGGAAGGATTGCTGCCATGCCGGATGATCTTCTGGAAATCATTATCCACCCTGGGGTAAAACTGTTTCTCATTGGTGCGGGCAACCGCTACTGCCCGATGTGCGACGGGACTAAGCTGCGCTCCTTCAATGGTATAAGTTTCAGTTTCCAGGTTCGCATCATACCTCGGCACTCCCCAGCGGGTCTCGATAGAAACTGCCGGTGTACTCAGGTCCCAGCCAAGTCCCAGCCATCCATCGGAACCACCGCTGTTATATTGTACGCTTAGATCAGGCTGCATGCCCTTCCTGCCGGCTGGCAGCGTAATCGGGTAGCCCAAAACAGCACTTCCGGATAAGTTGGCAACCGGCGGCGCTATGGTCACAATTTGAGAAGTGGCATCAGGATACTGGATACCTGACATAGAATTCGGGGTAGTCGCTAACGTTGCGGGGGACTCCGGCACTTCCAGTATCCCGTTGATCATATCCGTAAAATGCGTGGTAGTGGAAATGATTTTTTTATTGTCTTCATCTACAGATTCTCTTGGTAGCGGTACCCAATGCCTCGCCTTTTCATCAAAGAAAAAAGTAAGCACGTCTTTAGTAGTATATCCCTTCGGTATTTTGGTTTCATCATATCCCAGGTCAAGGGTTACAGGTTTTTTAAAGAGACTTCCATGCGGCAAAAAGCGGTACCCGGAATATACGTCCGTTACATTCACCAGCCCCTGGTCGAGAGCTGGAATATCTGCTTGTTGAAGGGCAGTGATAGAAACTAAACTTGGCGATATCATAGCTCCTGTGGGGATATGAAGTTTTGCACCAAGCAGGCTGATATTAGTGATTCCGGAGCCAGCCCATTTTTCAGTCTTTAAAGCTTTAAAATCTAAACCCGAACCAACATGGTACTGGTACTTAGCCGGCATTACTTTGGTAAGACCGAAGACACCTTTATTTGGTTTCGCCCGGTCAAAATTTGTCGTGGCCCTTTTCCCGGAACTATTGAAAAAAATGTTGGTGAACGACGGATTTAAAAAGCCCAGTGAAAACAAAGAGAGGGTCAGTAATACGAGCAGTCGAAGCGAAAAACTTTTCATAATATTTCATGTTTGAGAGGCCATAAACAGGCCATTGCGAAAATGATTTATGGTCTGATAACAATTTGGGAAAATTCTTTACCCGGTGTAAATAGCTTTATAATATACACCCCCGAGGCTGCATTTATTTTTCCGGGTATTAAATAATCAGTATGGCCTGATACTTTTTTAGTGTCTATCAGGCGCATGTGAATATCGTATACCTTTATGTTTATATCTGTAGCCTTGTCCAGTGTAATAGCAATATTATAATGGCCATCTGCCGCGGGATTCGGATATACATTGAAGGACAAAAGTTTGGCGGCATTCGCATTTGGAGCGATGTCAGCCGACAACCTGGTTTTCAGTCCAAAACTGAAAGCTTCTTTTCCAGAACCATTCGTGTTCCACAGTACCCCACTGAAACTGGCAATTCCTTCAGGAGAAATATTGTCCGGCATAATGTAGGTGCAATTTTCAGGAACAAAATCTCCTGATCCGGAACGATCAATCACCAAATAAAAATTCTCTTTTGGATACATTGATGGCAAGATAGTTTTGGTATCGATTTTCAACTCAGTGGAAATAGTGCCCGATGTACTTCCAGAACTTTTCATCCGCCATTTTTTTTCCGACAGCAGGAAATCGCTCGCACCCGGGCTACTTTTCTGGTCAAGTGAGAATGCCTGGGCATTGTCGCCCCAGATCAAATAATCTTTATCTTTTAATGAACCGGTATTGTGGCTGTTGGACACTGCGATTTTGTTAACGCCAATGGTTAGTTGGTCCGTTGTAGTGCAACTCGTACCTTGTTTTTGATAGAGCGTTGCGCGGTCATCTCTTCCAATCCCGGCAATGTTATTCGAAAAGAGTTCTTCTTTTTTTATGTCCCAAATCGCTTCACCGAGGCTGTTGACGTAATTTTTTTGCAGGGTGATACCGTATTTCAAGGCCAGGTAGCTTTCTATCCTGGCAATTTCCTTTTCTTTCAAAATAGTTTCATAAACAATAAACTCAGCAACCAATCCGCCGGATTGACCAGCCAGAGCGGAAGTTTCCGGATTGCCAAAGCGGATGGCAAAGTCCTTATTTGCTACGTTCGGCAAAGCCGTCTTCGATCCTTGCAACCTGAGGTAGGTAGAAATGATGGCTTCCGGCTTTTTTGGTGTGGAGGATCCGGCTATCGCTTTTTCAAAAACCATGTTCATATTTTCACTTTTGCTGGACACCTGTTTTGTGGAAAGTAAAAGATCGCCAAAACTACCGGTCATATTCCACACGGAAGTGTCCTGATCCAACACGGGGCTTTGATAGACAGTAAAAATGGTCGCCCTTCTTAGGCCTTCAATGTTGCCGGGTAAACTAATACTTTTGCTAATGCTACCCATGTCTGTAGCCGGGTTAAAATTCAGGGTCTTTGCTTGTGCTGAATCAGCAAAAAAATTGCCTTTTAACCAAAGCGACTGCCGCCCTATACCGCCCGGTGACTGGGCATAAATGCTACAGGATGCTGCGAGCAGGGCATATACCATTGCATGCCTGGTAAGTTTAATGTACATGAATTTCTTTTTAGAAGTGATAGGTGATAGTTCCGTTAGGAATGGATAAAAGATGCTAAGAGTGCATCATAGATAGTACACCAAACTTATAACTATTTTAGTTAAAATGCAATTTTTTCTATTTTCTTTTTTTAGAAGAAGGGGTATAAACCAATATGAATATAGGTTGTGTCAAATCAAATCTTTGAATGAGTAATAAGATAAATACGCCGCGAATGCATGACTCCATAAAAAAGAAAATATCTATAAACTATTGGTGTAACCCCAACGCATAAACGCACTTCGAACGATAGGAAGAAAAGTGTTGTAATATGCGCAAATTCGCCCAGCATCGGGGTTGCCGGAAAATGATTTTAGTTTGGAAAGTCTATTCGTGGAAATCCCTGGTGGGACAGTAGATACAGCAATAATAAGCATTCATATGAAAGCGAAAAAAAATCGGAAAGCAATTGATGGATTAGCGGAATCTTAATTCAAAAGAAATTAATGCCCTGTCGTAATTTATGCAGTGCGGGGGCCGTCAAATCGCTATGAATGATTGACATAACCCGAACGCCTAAACGAAATTGAATGAAAAGAAAACAAAAGTTTGAATAAATGCAAATCACTTTGGCACCGGGGGTTCCCGTCAACTTTTTTCAATTAGAAAACTTCCTGGTAGCAACCCCCTGAGAAGGAACACCTAACCTGGCTTTTGATTCCGATGATCAAAAGGCAGCCAGATACAAAAAACAGAACCTTTATCGTTACTGCTTTCAACCCAAATTTTACCACCTTCTCTTTTAATTATTTCTGCGCAAATGTATAAGCCAATACCCATGCCGGGGAATGTTTTCTGGCTATCTCCTGTTACCCGGTAAAATTGATCAAACACTTTATCCTGCGCCTCTTTAGCAATGCCGATGCCATAGTCTTGTATGGCTAATGTAACACCATCATGGTGCAACTTAGTAGTTACCAGAATTTTATTAGCGTTCGGTGAATATTTTATTCCGTTTGAAATAAGGTTGTTGACCACCTGGTTTAATTTTCCTTTGTCTCCAAAAATGCGGGCATCAGCACTTTCAATATATGAAATCTTATGCGTAACCGTTGTGTGGCGCATGTCTTCAACTACTTCTTTTACAAATTCATTGAAATCAAAAAAGTCTTCATTGTATAACAACTTACCCTCTTGTATTTTGGTGAAATCGAGTAGCTCCCCAATAAGCGTACTAAGCTTGGCTATTTGATTTCCCATCTTATTCACTACGGCTAATGTTTTACTATCCCCATTTTCCTGAAGCATCATTTCTGCGATTTGGCCATAGGCTTTAATGGTAGTTACCGGGGTTTTAAGTTCATGGCTTGCCATAGAAAGAAAATTGTCTTTTTGTCTTTCTTCCTCTTTCATCTTTTGTATTTCGATGGTAGCGCCAATCCACATTTTTATTTTACCATTATCTTCTTTCACTGCTGAAGCACGGCTAAGATGCCAATTGTATTCTCCCGTCTTATTTAAAAGGCGGAATTCAAAATCAAAGTCATTTCCGGTTATTATAGAATGTTGCCAGCGTTTATCAAGTTCGGCAAAGTCATCCGGGTGAATTTTTTTTGCCCATGCGCCATCTACTAATTCTGCAAAAGTTAACCCGGTATAGTCAACCCAGGATTGATTAAAATAAATTACGTTACCTGCTGCATCAGCATTGGTAATTTTACCGGGCATCAAATTAGCTACCTGCCTGAATTGTGCTTCGCTTTCTTCTATTTTTTTACGGGAATTTACCTGTTGTGTAACGTCAGTAGCTAAAACCATTACGCCCGAAATGGTGCCATCATTTTCACGATAGGGCTGGTAAACGAAGTTAAAATAAATGGTTTCTTTTTCCCCGTTTTTTCGGGTAAAGTATGCAGGCTCTTCATTGCCATAATGCGTCACACCGTTGTGAAATACATCCAGCAACCATCCCATAAAAGGCTGGCCTTTCATCTCGGGGATTATTTCTAAAAAAGGTTTGCCCAGTGACTTTTTATCTACATTCCAAATCTTGTACACAGGTTCGTTTGCTACTACCAGCACCATATCTTCCCCCTTTAAAATACAAATGGGATACGGCGCTTTTTCAACAAGGTTGCGAAACCGTGCTTCACTTTCTTCTAAATTTATTACTGATTTTTTATGTTCTGTAATGTCCCTTGAAGTAGATACTATATGTGAGATATTTTTTGTGTCTCCATTTTCCAGAACAGGGGAATCTATTACATCCCACCATTTAAAGTTGCCTTTGACGGTAAGGTTCGAAGCCTGGAAATAAGCTGTGTCACCACAAAGGGCTTTGGCTACCGCATCTTTTACCAATTGCCGGTTTTCTTCTCCCCATAAGTTCCACCAATGCTCGTTTTTAAACAGGCTAAAATCGTCAATTTCCATATTGCACAAACCATTTTTGTTCATATATATCAACCTGCCTTCGGCATCCAACACCTTTACACAATCAGGGTTGCTTTCAAGCACCGTAAGGTTAAAAGCTTCACTTGCTTCCACTTTTTTGCGTGCCACTACCTGTTCGGTAATCTCGGTTGCAATCACCATTATTCCCGATATAATTCCATCTTCTTCACGCAGGGGTTCATAATCAAATTTCACAAAAATATCTTCCATTGTTCCATGGCGCATTAAATTTATGGGAAACTCTTTTGCAACAAAAGGTTCCCCTTGTTTATAAACAGCATCTAAAAGTTTTTTAAACCCTTGTTCTTTCACCTCCGGTAGCGCTTCAAATACGGGCTTATTCAAAACCTGGTCCTGGGTTCTGCCCCAAAATTCAAGCATCATTTTATTGGCTACTTCTACGATATAATTTTCTCCGCGAAGTATGCAAATGGCTACAGGGGCCTGTATAAAAAGATCACTTAATAATGTTGAAAGTTTTCTTTCTGCATTTACTTTTTTTGTGGTTTCATTTACGGCACAAAATATACCGCCGACATTTCCGGCTTCATCACGAATAGCGCTATACGAAAAAGTAAAATAGCAAACCTCAGAGTGGCCATTTCTTTCAATAATCAATAACTGGTCTTCCAAACCTGTAGCGTCGCCGTCTTTTAAAATGCCTTTTAGCATGGGCAAAACATTGGGTAATATTTCCGGCCATACATCCGCTCCTTTCGCGCCCATTGCTTTGGGATGCTTTGTTGCTATAAGATCACGATAGGCATCATTATATATTTTTACGAGGTCTTTGCCCCACCATATCAATAGGGGAGAACTTGAGTTGAGGCAAATACTTACTGAAGTGCGAAGACTTTGCGGCCATCCGCCAGGATCGCCAACTGAAGTTTCTGACCAATCCATGTTACGAACGAACTCGCCCATACGGCCACCGCCAGATAAAAAATTCAAGGTTGGGACAAAGGTATTTTGTGGTAGCATAGCATAAGAAAAAGAATTCTCTTTTCAAATGTAGCTATAATTTCCGGGCTATACAGGTGTAATTTTTGCGGGCTTATATAATGTAACTCTTTATGAAATGGAAAGCATTTAAAAGAGAATTATGCCCCTGCTATCCCGAGCATGTTCAAATTATAAAGTTCTGCCATTTCCGGGACGTCTAGTGTTCGTGCCGATGATTTAGAAGCCCGGCATAACCAACATCAGTTTGAACCCATATCACATTTATCTTATACTTTCCAATGTTCGTAAAATATTGCGAGTGACGAAAGTAATTTAAGGTAATCATGGCATGGCTATATTTAGTTTCCAACTCTCTGCTGGTTGTTGGTGATTGCTATGCTGCAAAACCAACTTCACGAACACGCAACAACGGCGGTGGGTGGGCTTCTTAGGGTTCGAATAAATATACCATGACACCAACGTCGGCATAATCTATCCGTTTCCGTAAGTGCGGCAATTATTTCTTGGATAATGAAGAATATCTTCAATCTTTTTATTCATAAATCGTTGATGTAAAAAAAACAGGATGGATAAAATAGTGTGTGAACATCAATTGCTGAATCTAGAAAGACACAACTGCTTTGCCTTTACGGCTCATGTACCAGCCGATAAAACTTCCCCATACTACCATGTTGAAAATAAGCGGCATGATAATGCCCATTGGCTTAAAGTCATTAAACAATGGCTTGCCCAAAGCATAATTTACCACAACTAACAACCAAAGTGACGGAAGTATTCCGAATAAAAAACCTTTTAATATGGTTGAATTTTTTACCATCAAAGCGTAAACTAATCCCCAAATTCCACCGCTGATTATAAAAAGCAATGCAGCCACAACTTGCCCTCCCGGGGGGGTTGGGCCAAACTTGGCATTATACATTCCAACAAAAGCAGGATCGCCCATCCCTGCTGCCTTAAGTATATACATTAGCACTGCTAAAATAATTGCACCGAGGCAGCCGGCTATAAAGCCCTGGAGAATTCGATTATTCATAACTATATTTTTAAATGAATGTAATGAATAAATACTTTATCGAAATAAGTGTCTTACTATCATCTTTTGAAAAAATAAAAGTTCTTACCTATTCTTAAGTAACCGGACAGTGATTTTGCACCTCCTTAAACCAATAATTTTTTTAACCTCAATTATACCGAATTTAGCACAATGGATAATATTGTTTATGACATAATGGTAATTGGCTGCGGCTCCGGCGGCTTAAGCGTTGGTCTGTTTATGAACAAGGCAGGATTCAAAGTATTAATGGTTTCCTCAAATGATGAAGAAATTGGCGGGGATTGTCTTAACGATGGCTGTGTGCCAAGCAAGGCGCTGATACATGTTGCAAAAATCGCACACCAGGCGAGGGAGGCAAAAAACTTCGGGCTTGAAATAAATGGGAGCATAGATATGAAAAAAGCAATCAACTATGTATATGAACGGCAGGAAGAAATACGCGTTCATGAAAATGCGACATGGCTGCGAGACCAGGGCGTAGATGTTGCGTTAGGTGAAGCACACTTTACCGGGAAAAATGAAATAGAAGTAGCTGAGAAAAAATATACCGGAAAAAAGATTGTGGTAGCGACCGGCTCTAAGCCGCGTAAACTAAAAACGAGCGGTATAGAAAAGGTAAAATACTATGATAATGAAAATCTTTTTCATACAGATTATTTACCGCAGCGGCTGTTAGTTGTTGGCGGTGGGCCTATAGGTATAGAAATGTCGCAGGCCCTGGGAAGGCTGGGAAGTAAGGTAACGGTTGTGGATAAGGCAGCCGATATTCTTGAGCATGATGATGGAGCAGTCACAAAAATTTTATTAGCGCAATTGAAAAAAGAAGGAATTGAATTTTTTTTCAATACAGAAATAAAGAATTTTTCTTCTGAAAAAAGTGTTGAAATAGAGATGAAAGACGGGGCTAAAAAAACACTGGAATTTGATGCAATATTTGTTGCCATCGGCAGGGAACTAAATGTTGAAAAACTTCAATTGAACAATGCAGGAATTGAGGTAAAGGATCATAAAATTGTTGTGAATAAATATTTGCGTACCACCAATAAGAATGTTTTTGTTTGCGGTGATGTAGCCGGCGACCTGCAATTCTCTCATGCGGCGGAATTTCATGCCCGCATATTGCTGAACAATTTTTTTTCACCATTGAATAAAAAGCTGAATAACGATCACATGTCGTGGGTAACCTTTACCGATCCGGAACTCGCTACTTTCGGCCTTAGCGAGAAACACTTAAAAGAAAGAAATATTAGCTATGAAAGATTAGAACGAAACTTTGAAGACGACGACAGGGCCGTAACAGATAATTACCGCTACGCAAAAACAATCCTGTTTATAAGTAGCAAAGGATTTCTAAAGAAGCAAAAAATATTAGGAGGCACGATGGTAGCGCCAAATGCGGGAGAGTTAATACAGGAACTTATTTTAGCAAATACCAATGGACTTTCCATCAATGCATTGTTCGATAAAATTTATCCTTATCCTGTGGCATCACGTATCAACCAAAAAGTAATTGTTGATTACAAATCAAAAGGCCTTACCTCTTTCATAAAAAAACTATTACATTTCACCTATAAAATTTTTAGCTAATGGTATTATGGGAAACATTCAAGGAATGGTTTTTAAGCCTTGGTGAAAAATACAATGTTAACCCCTATATTTTCGGAGGTATTTATTTAGGCGCTATTCCATTTTTCTTTCTTTGCCTCTCGTGGACGGTCAAAAATATGCGCCGCAAAAAATCTTTTGTGCTGCCGCTGTTACTTACCGGTTTCTTTTTTATATCAGCCTATTTATATTTAATTATTGCAGGTAAAAACATACCAGTATGGGTTTACATTTTTATTGGCGTACTCGTACTCTATGGCGTTTATTCAACGGTGAAAAAAATAAAAGCAAAGACATAAACTACTGTAAATAAAATTTAGTTCAAGTAAAAGATGAGTACAAAGAAGATAATATGGTTGATCGTTTTCTGCATTTTGATTGGCGCAGGTGTGCTGGATGCTATCCGTTACTTAAAACCGGCAAAGCAGGTAAAGGAAACAGTATTGCCTGCAAAAACTTTTCCTGTTGCATCGGCAAAGAAAATTATACTTGTATATAATGCGTGGGGCGGCATTTATCCCGGCATAGCAGACATTATTCATAAAGAATTTTTTCCCTCTTCCTACCCCTGCAATTTGTGTTTTATAAGCTTCGGCACATTTGGAATGAAAGATGCATGGAAACAATTTCTCGACAGCCTTCCTCACAATAGAATTGAATTACACAAAGACCAGTTTAAAAGAAATTACCAGCCGGAGAATATGCCGCTGCCTGCTATACTGCTTAGTGACGGAAGCAAAACCGATGTGCTACTGAGTGCTGCAGAAATAAATACTTTTCACACACTGAAGGAATTGATTGATGCGACGAGGGATAAATTATCCGGCGAATGAATTTAAAATTAGCAACCGATATTATTGGGCTGGTGGTATCCGGACAACTATAGAACAGTGCTATCAACTGAAATATCAAATTATTTTTTTCTTATTTCAAAAGTGTGAATGCCGTATTTTTCACGCCAACGTCACGCCGATGTTAGTATTTCGCATGGCCTTTTGCCTGGCTACACCTCATGCTGATGTTGGCGTCCGCGCCGACATATTTCTTCTCTCTTAAATTAAAGAAGATCCTTTTTTATTTATTGGGCATCCGCAGGATTTTATGAAACATGGATAGAAGTTTTTACCCGGCTTCGGCATTTCGATTATCTATTTGCATGTTGTTGAGGACGCCAACATCAGCAGTGGGACCAGTAGTTCTATACTTCATGGATTTCTCTTCCATGCCCGGAAATACCGGGGATACTTATTTGGCTGAAAATTATTTATTCACTTCATTGCCTTCTGTATCAACATATTTAATGGGCCCAAGATTCAGATCTTTTATTCCCTGCTCAATCTTTGACCTGTCGCCGACAATAACCCACGTAAGACTTTTTGGTTTTACCACTTTTGTTGCTGCATGTTGTATATCAGTTAATGTTAACTGCCGTAACATTGTTGGATAGTTGTTTAAATAATTTATTCCCCTGTTATAACCAATGGCAGCTTGCAATGCGTTTAACACAGAACCATTGGTTTCCCAAACACCCGGCAATTGCATCACCCTGTTTTTTTGAACTTTATTAAACTCTGCTTCCGTTGCAGGTTTATCGCCAACATATTGCGTTAACTCTTTTTGTATTTCCTGAATTGATTCTTTTGTTTTATCCGTTTGTACGGGTGCATAGGCAATAAATAAACCCTGGCCTTTTGCGGGAACATCAAAAGAACCTGCCCCATAAGCCCAGTGTTTATCTTCCCGAAGGTTCATGTCAATACGAGAAGAAAATTCACCGCCTAAAATCCTGTTCATCATTTGAATTTTATCAAAATCCGGGTCGCTGGCAGAAGGGCTTATTTCTGCAGAAAGAATAATGGATTGCGCTGCACCTGGCTTATCAATAATATATACTGAAGGTTGAGCAGCCAAAGCAACATCTTTAATATTTTTTTCAGGTATCGTTTGTTTTTTCCAGGAAGCAAAACTTGTTTCGAGTTTAGTTTTTAGTTCTTGTGAATTTATATCGCCCACAACAACAAGTATAGAATTATTTGGTGCAAACCATGTATCATGAAACTTTACCAAATCAGCCCTGGTAATTGCACTCACAGAACTTTCGGTGCCCGTACCCGTAAAAGGATTACTGTATGCATGGCCGCTGCCAAATAACAGCTTTGGCAAAATGCGCAACCCCATTGGGAAAGGCTGAACCTGCTCCTGTTTAATAGTAAGCAGTTGTTCCTTTTGTACACGTTCGAAGTTCTTTTGCGGAAAAGAAGGATTAAACAAAACATCCGTAAATAAATTAAGCGATTCATTCAGGTTAACTTTTAATGCACTCATGTACACGTAGGAATTATCTAGATCAGAATAGGTATATAAGCCTGCACCCACATCAGCTAACTTATCGCTTAACTGCAAAGCAGTTTTTGTTTTGGTTCCTTCCTGCAGCATATTCATCGCAAGTGTTGCAAGACCAGGCTTACTAAACTGGTCTGCTGCATAACCTGCATTAATCATTAAAGACATATCAATAACCGGCACTGCATGCCGCTCAACCAATGCAACCTTTAAACCATTGCTTAAAGTAAACTCGTTTACGGCGGGAAATTTTACAACAGGCAACGTGCCCATAGCGGGTGCCGTTTTCCTGGAAGCCAATGAAGCACCAACTGAATAATCTCCGTAGGGCTCAATATCCAGAACATATTCACCATCACTTAGCCATTCCACGCCAGCCTTACGAACATCCCCGGTTGTAGCATTTTTTGTCCATTCCATTATCTTTTTATAATAGTCAGGGCTGCCGCCATAAGTTTGGCTTTGTGCAAGAATATCAGATGTACCGCCAAAGCCGCCAATACGCTCCAGGCCTTTTACAAAATTGGCAAAGTAATTTGTTTTGGCACGTTCCAATTCCTCTGCAGTCGGGCCTTCTTTTAATATCTTTTTTAATTCCTCATTTATAATGGTATCTATTTTGCTTACACTTACCCCCGGTTTTGCATCAGCGAAAATATTGAACTGGCCGGCGATCTCCCTGCTATCAACATAAGAAAATACGTTGTTCGACAATTGCTCATCATACACCAGTCTTTTATACAAACGCGAACTTTTACCATTTGTAAGTATATCGTTTAGCAAATTAAGATAAGCATCATCGGCAGTGCCCCATTGCGGTGTGTTCCATGTTTTTTGCAAGCGAGCCTGGGGAACCCTGTCCTGCGCTCTTTGGTAATGTATGCCGGTCATTTTTGCTACCCAGGCATTTTGCTTTGTTATCGGCGGGCAGGCAGGAATAGCACCGAAGTATTTTTTTATTTTTTCATAAACCGTATCTGTATTAACATCTCCTGCAACTACTATTACATTATTGTTAGGTCCATAATATTGCCTGAACCAGTTTTTCACATCATCTAAAGATGCTGAGTCCAGGTCTTTCATGTCTCCTATTACCGTCCATGAATATGGATGACCTGCGGGAAAAGTATTTTTAGCCGTTAATTCTTCGGCAATGCTGTAGGGTTGATTATCGCCCTGCCGTTTTTCATTTTGTACAACACCTCTTTGCAAAGCAAGCCTCGAAGAATCTATTGAGCCTAACAGGTAACCCATCCTGTCGCTCTCTGCCCAAAGTATTTTATCAAAAGAAGAAGTGGGCACGTCTTCAAAATAATTGGTGCGGTCGTTACTGGTAGTACCGTTTACATCTGTGCCGCCAATTGATTCAAGAAATTGTATGTACCGGTCTTTATTATTTTCGCTGCCAGTAAACATCATGTGTTCGAATAAATGCGCAAACCCGGTTTTACCCGGCACTTCGTTTTTTGAACCAACATGATACCAAACATTAAAAGCCGCAATAGGCGCTTTGTGGTCTTCGTGCACAATAAGCGTAAGTCCATTATCCAATACAAATTTTTTATAAGCAATATTTACTTCGGGATATAGTTTTTTTGTTGTCTGCGAAAATGTAGTCGCAACAAAAAATACCATGCAGAAAATGGAAAATATTTTTTTCATAAAAAAGGTTTGTTAATGAAAAGATGAATGGAATATGAATATAGTATTTTAAAAAATATCATTCACTAAAAATATCTTACCATTTATTCCCATTTTTCAACCATTATCAAGCTATTTTTTACACTTCTTCATGCTGATATTACCCGTCCGCACCAACATATTCCTTCTCTCTTAAATTAAAGAAGACCCTTTTTTATTTATTGGGCATCCGCAGGATTTTATGAACAAGAATAGAGGTTTTTACCCGGCTTCGGCATTTCGATTATCTATTTACATGTTGGCGAGGACGCCAACATCAGCAGTGGGTTTTAGTGCTAAAAATTCGTGCAGCATAAAATTCTATCATATTTAGCCATCATATGAAAGAGAAAAAAAACAGGAAAATAATTGTTCGATTAGCGGAATTTTAACTCAAGAAAATTAATACCCTTTCGTAGCTTATGCAGTGCCCGGATCTTCAAATTTCTATGACTGATTCATATAACTCCAACGCATAAACGAAATCAAATGAAAGGATAAACAAGAGTTAGAATAAATGCAAGCCCCTTCGGCACCGGGGTTCCCGGAAACTTTTTTTAATTAGAAAATTTGCTAGTGGAAACCCCGCTGGGAAGGGAACGCTTTTTAATGATCATTGAATTATGTTGGCGGGGACGTCCAACATCAGCGGGAATGCCTTATACACTCGCACTGGTAGTATTGATGCCAACTATCTTCAGAAGTTCACTAACATCAAATGGCTTTTTTAAAAAGCCGTCTGCCTTTGCTCTTTCACTTGCATGCTCAATTTCTAAATTGGCTGAAAAAATAATTATGGGAATATGCTTAGTCGTGCTTGTACTCTTCACCAGTTTTGTCGCCTCCTCACCGCCAATTTTTGGAATCCGTAAATCCATTAAGATCATATCGGGGTTAACTTCTGCGATATCTTTAATAACATCATCGCAACAAACCCTGGTTTCTACCCGGTAATTTTGTTTTTCTAAAATTATTTTAGAAACCATTAACACCTCTATGTCGTCATCAAAGATTAAAACACATTTCTTCATAACTTTTTCGCTTCATAAATTATTGGTACTTTAAAATAAAACGTGCTGCCTTTGTGAAGCTTACTTTCCGCCCATAGTGTGCCATTGTGCCGCTGAACAATTTCATAAGAAATATAGAGCCCGATTCCCAGCCCCTGGAAATGAGTGGCTCTTTCTTCTTCGCGATAATATCGCTCAAATATTTTCTCCACATTCTCCTTACTAATACCAATGCCTTTGTCTTTTACTGAAACTATTACCTCTCCATTTTTCTCTGCCATGTGTATATCAACGAGATTGGCATTCGGTGAATACTTAACAGCGTTAGACAATAAATTGATAACTACCTGTTGCAATCTTTCTTTATCTCCTTTCACCAATTGTTTTATTTCCCCTGACCAGTGTATTGTATGGTTGGGCGAAGCATATTGTATTCCTTCTATTGCAGTAGAAATCATTTCATTAAAATCAAATTCGGTGATGTTGAGGCCAAGCTTGCCGTTTTGTATTTTACTTACATCGAGCAACTCTCCGATGAGGCCGTTTAACCTGTTTATAGCCTCAGCGGCTTTTTGTGCATACATAAAGTCTTCCTTACTGGTTTTTTGTAAATTCATCTGCAGCAGGTCTATGTAAGCTTTAGCAATAGTTAGCGGGGTTTTCAATTCATGGCTGGCAATGCTTATAAATTCATCCTTCGTTTCCTCCTTAGTTTTTTGATTGTGTATATCTGTAGTGGCGCCTATCCACATTTTTATTTTTCCGTTATTTTCTTTTACAGAAACTGCACGGGTTAGATGCCATTTATATTCGCCCAATTTATTTGCGATACGCAATTCAGCTTCGAAATCATTTCCGGTTTCGACAGAATGTAGCCAGCTTTTTATCACTTCTTTAATTTCGTCGGGGTGGATCGTTTTTTGCCATCCGCCATTTTTCAATTCTTCAAAACTCAATCCTGTATAATCTCTCCAGGTTTGATTAAAATAAATTACTTCGCCTGCTGCATTGGCGTTGGATATTTTCTCTGGCATTAAATTAGCCATCTGGCGAAATTGTGCTTCACTCTCTTTTATTTTTTGATTAAATATAGCTTGCGGGGTTACTTCATTCCCGATCACTGACACACCATCTATTTTACCATCCAAATCTCTTTGCGCCTGATAGACATAGGTATAATAAGATAATTCCTTTTTGCCATTACGCACTATGTACACCGGAACCTCATACCCATAATTAGATTCCCCCGTCATGTAAACCTGGTGCAATAAATCGCCCAATCCCTGTTCAACAATTTCGGGTAAAACAGTTAGCAGCGGTTTTCCAACCAGATCCTTTCCCTTGCCCAATGTTTTCAGCATAGAATCGTTAACGACAGAAATGACCAGGTCTTCTCCTTTCAATATCAAAATAATTGAATTAGAAGTATGAATAAGGTTATGATAACGGTATTCACTCTCTTCAATTTTCCTTCGTGCAAGTACCTGTTCGGTTACTTCGGTGGCGACTACAATAATGCCGGAAATATCTTCGCCTTGTTCAAAAATGGGTTGGTAAACAAAATTGTAAAATCCCTGCTTGCTTTTTTTATTCCTTGGCAAATAAACTTCCAGTTCGTTGCCGTAATAAGGAGCGCGGCTTTCCAATACTGTTTCAAAAAGTTCTTTTATCCCTTGATCTAACAGGCCAGGTAATGATTCAAAAATCGGCTTGCCAATAATGTCTTCTCCCTGTTCAAGTAATTCTAAATAATAATCATTGGCAATTTCA
>JBBRSV010000066.1:0-25344 GCA_038245055.1 Chitinophagales bacterium
TGCGGATCCTAACAATGAGTTTGAGTCGGTTCCTGCTTACCTCCGCCGCAATATGGAATTGCACAATTCTATTGCTGATGTAGAAAGCTTTTACAGCAATTATACTGTAAAGCCGGGAGAAAATAATAAAGCCGAAATAAGTACTATAAATACATTTCTGGAAGGTAAAAAGCCAGATTAATTTCGTTGTTGTGTGTACTATTATTTTTATTTGCCCCGGAGACTTCGGTTAGCCGGGGCTTTTATTTTTCCTGTATTTTAAATAATTATTCAACGGGATAAAAAATTTACCACTTGTAATTTTTTGAGCCACATAAAGCATTGTAATATTATTATTAATTTCAGGTATAAATAAACGCCTTGTAGTTATGATAAAAAATAATGCCGGAAACTCAATCTTTAATAGAATCCTTCTAACTGGTTTTATTGCAGGAACACTTGATGCGTCAGCAGCCAGCATTCAATATTATGTGGCTACAGGCAAAAGTCCTGTATTAATATTCATTTACATTGTTTCGGCGGTTTTTGGCAAAGCTGCTTATTCGGCAAGCCAGTTCATAGCAATCGTTGGGCTGTTATTTCATTATTTAATCGCCATTATTTTTTCTGCTTTTTATTTTTTTGTATTTCCAAGGCTTAAATTTCTTCATCGCAATAAAATTGTTGATGCAATAATTTATGGCATTTTTGTTTGGGCTGTAATGAACCTGATCGTGGTGCGTTTAAGTAAGTTGCCTCCTCCGCATTTTCATTTAGCAAATTCATTAGTGGGTGGTGCCATTTTAATTCTTTGCATTGGCATGCCTATAAGTTTTATAGCATTTTCTTTTTATAAAAACCGGAATACGATTAGAAAATAAATTATGAATAAAGTAACTGGCATTAAAAATCTTGAATTGCTGGGGGAAGAATTTAAAAAAAGAGGGTGTTACAATTCTGGATGAATTGAAATATGTGTTTATGTGAAATTTGTTCTTTTACTTGATCTGGCTGAATCCGGGAGTACTGGCGGATAGAGATAGGGTTGATATAAAATACTTATTAATTCAACTATATATTGAAAAAAAATTATGATGTCTAAAATCTTCCGCTCTTTTTTTCTCCTGTTTATTTGTGGTTATTTTTCCTGCGCTCCTCAAAAAAAATATACAGAACCCACTATAAAAATTGAAACCAATTTTGGTGATATAATAGTGGAGTTATACCCTGCAAAGGCTCCTAAAACTGTTGCTGCTTTTTTATCTTATGTAGATTCAGGGTATTACAAAAACGGTTCTTTCTATCGTGTTTTAAAATCAAAAGATCAGCCTTCCAGTTCCTTCAAATCTGATCTTATACAAGGTGGAATTTGGGAAACAAAGAATAAAATGCAAATTACATTGCCCGGTATTCCCCATGAAACAACAAAACAATCGGGCTTACTACATAAGGATGGAACGATCAGTCTTGCCAGGCTTGCACCGGGAACCGCCAGCTCTGAATTTTTTATTGTGATAGGCGATCAGCCGGCTTACGATTATGGTGGCGACGCAAATACTGATGGACAAGGCTTCGCGGCGTTTGGAAGAGTTATAGAAGGAATGGACGTTGTAAAGCAAATTCATGAACAGCCTGATAATGAAACCAATTTTACACCATCCGTTTTGATAAAGGATATTGTGAAGTTGTAAAGGAATTTTTTATTTTGCCCAAGCTGAAATTGGCATTGTAAAAATAAGCCAATCCAGTCATAAAGGTTTTACGAGGTGAACTCAAATTTACAGTTTATATTTTCGGGTAGTTGTTACCGTTAGCTTTGAAACCAAATTTTTTTTGAAATAAAATATTCTGTATTCGATTTTCTTGAACCATAAGTTGCCGGGAGCAGCCTAAGTCAATAATGCTATCGCGGGCAATTGAGAGAAAGGAATAAAGGTAAAGCGAAGAAATATATAATTACACTCTTACGGGAATCTCTTTTTATTCTCCACCTTCACTTCATTCAAAATAGAAATAAAGCGATTCATATCCGGATCGTAGCCGCCGGCATTTTTTATTATTTTTCCGCTTTCATCTGTAAATATATATAGTGGTTGTGCATTGGAGTTAGCAATGGTCGCTTCAAAATCAAGATTTTTTGCACCCACATTATTAATGGAAGACTGATCAAATTTTGAAATGTATTTTTCATTATCAGGCAAGGCTCTTTTTTCATCAACATACAATGAAACCACAACAAAATCATCATGAAGCCTTTTACTCACTTCTTGTTTTGACAAAACTTCACTTTCCATTTTACGGCAGTTAGCGCAACTATGGCCGGTAAAATCTATCATGATTGGTTTGTTCATTGCTTTTGCTGCAGCCACGGCTTCGTCAAAATCAAAAAAAGTTTCAACGCCCGCTATTTCTGAACTTAGAATATCTGTATATTTTTTTGGCTTGATGTATAAAATGGTTTTGCCGTTAGCAGATGTATCTGCATTGCTGGAATTAAGCTGGCTATTTCTGATAAGTTTCTCAAGATTAAAATCCTGTGTTTTATTTTCAGGAAGCCAACCGCTGATGCCGTTAAGTGGTGCGCCCCACAAACCTGGAATCATGTAAACAGTAAAAGCAAGTGGAATAAGGGCGAAAAATAACCTGGTAACAGAGAGGTAGGGAAGGCCATAATCATTTAAAGGCAAATGATCATCATGCTTAAATTTTAATTTGCCTAAAAGATAAAAACCAAGCATTCCAAAAATGACGATCCATAATGAAAGATATACTTCCCTATCAAGAATGCGCCAATGGTAAGCAAGGTCGGCATTGGATAAAAACTTTAATGCCATGGCGATTTCTATAAAGCCAAAACAAACTTTTAATGAGTTGAGCCAGCCACCTGATTTTGCAATTTTATTAAGCAAGCCCGGGAAGAAAGCAAAGAAGGCAAATGGCAATGCAATAGCGATTGAAAAGCCAAGAAACCCAATAACGGGACCCAATCTTTCTTTTTGTTGCGTTACATCCACCAATAAATTTCCTATAAAGGGAGCTGTGCAGGAAAAGGATACGAGCACAAGCGTTAGCGCCATAAAAAATATTCCTGAAAAATTATTGGTGCTTGCTTTTGAGTCCACTTTGTTCGTCCATGCAGAAGGAAGTGTAATTTCAAAAGCACCAAGAAAGGAAATGCCAAAAACTATAAATAATACAAATACGAAAATGTTGAAAGCCGCACTTGTTGATATTTGGTATAAAGTATCCTTGCCAAAAATAAGCGTAAGAAAAACTGCAAAGAGTGTAAATATTCCAACAATCGAAATTGAATATAAAGTTGCGTTTTTTATTCCCTGCATACGGGACTGGCTTCGCTTTAGAAAGAAGGTAACGGTAACAGGAAACATTGCGTATAAGCATGGCTGTAATACCGAAATAAATCCCCAGCGTAACCCATCAAGAAAAGTATGCGACAAGCTTTTATTAGATGCCTGCACAATTTGAGCAGAGGCAGTTTCATTTAAAATAAAAACAGCTACGAAACATAAAAGCGAAGTAATAAGGAATTTAAAAATCTTCATATTCTTGTTTAAAAAAATAGGATAACATTTGCTATCCTATTTATAATAGTTTACCATTCTCAAATTTCAAAGGGCTATATCAAATGCAACCGTTTTTGGAGGCAGGCATTGTTTATCGTTACAAACCATGTACTCAATAGTACCGGAAACTTTTTTGGCACCCGGTGCCACTTTCACCATTTGAATAAAATCTACATTTTCTTCAAAATATTTCTGGTTTACTTTAAATTCTTTTTCAAAAATGGTTTTCAGTTTTCCTGATTCTTTCGCTTTTCCCACAGATTTTCCATTTGTAAAATTAACTGCCGTGGCCTGCGCACCTCCATCAGGGTTGTACATTGAATAAATATGCCACTTAGGATCTACCGAAGTTTTAATATGTACTTCATATTGATTGGTGCCTTTTTTAACGGTGCTGTAACTGAATTTTACAGGGTTAAGAATTTGCGCAAATGAAGTATGAATAATAAAAGCGGATAAAAGAGTAAATATTAGTTTTTTCATATGTTTGATTTTATACAAATTTAAAAAAATATAAACGATAACATGCCTCTTACGGTTTCCTGGGCTTTTCTTTAACGTTAGTTTATCGAAAATAAAGTCGAAAATATTTTTTTACCGTCCGTATTGCCCAAAGCAGCGCTGCAGGCTCTTTCCGGGTGGGGCATCATCCCAAAAACGTTTCTTTCTTTATTGCAAATACCTGCTATATTATTTATTGAACCATTCGGTGCATAATCAACGTCAGACGATCCATTATTATTACAATATCGATAAAGAACCTGTCCTTCAGTTTCTATACTTTCAAGAACGGCATCATTTGCGAAGTACCTGCCATCGCCATGCGCTACAGGTATTTTTAAAGCAATTTTCTCTTCATTTTTATTTTGCGGTGCAATAAAAACATTCTTACAAACAAACTGCATGTTTGCATTTTTTAACAAAATACCTGGAAGCAAACCGCTTTCACAAAGAATCTGGAAGCCGTTGCATATTCCCAAAACTTTTCCGCCTTTATTTGCAAAGTTGATGACACTCTGCATCATTGGGCTAAACCTCGCGATAGCGCCACACCTTAAATAATCTCCATAACTAAAACCCCCTGGTAAAACAATACAATCGTCCGTGGTAAACATGGAGAGGTCTTTATCTTTATGCCAAAGAGAAATAACTTCCTGGTGAAGATCATTTTCAAGAGCTCCTATCATATCTCTATCGCAATTAGAACCGGGAAAAATAACCACGCCGAATTTCATATTAAATTGTTTTAAGATTATTGCAGAAGCAAAAATACTAAGTTTATTTTTTTATGTATGTCATATATATCACAAAGCCAAACATTACCCAATGAACAGATAATGTAAGCCACCTTTTGTTTGGATAAAAAAAGAAGCAGGCAATAAATGCAGAGAACGGAACAGTTGCCAAAATCCAATATTGAAAAGTATTACTGCTATTTATAAATGGAATAAATAACGCCACTATGGAATAAAGCAGCATAAGGCCCCAACCCTTTCGTACCTGTACCAATTGTCTGCGGGCGTTGAGTTGTACAAAAAATCCTCCCGCTATTGCTGTAGCTAATATTATAATTATGCCTGTGTATTGTGCATTATTTTGCGCAAATAATGGATAATCTATTTTTATGCCAGGCACCTGGAAGCTGTATAATTTATTGGTAAGAAATAGCCAGGCAAACAATAAATACCATGGAGTAAGAATTCCTAAAATAGCGATGACCCATTCGGCAATTCTTGGTGGACGCATTATTACTAAAGCAAAAATAATCATCAGCGCAAATGCAATGGATGGAAAATAAAAAAATGTGCTTATTCCTACTACAATACCAATGTTGTATAGTGTTGATTTTGCATGCGCATTATTATACATGTTACTCATGTTTGCCCACACCCAAATGAGCAAAGTATTTATTAATAACGGGGCACTTAAAACATTCCATTCCGCAAAAAATGACGTAATAAGCAAGTAACTCATTGCTGGTAAATAGTTGGGCTTTTGCATGAGCCTTCGGTTATTCAATAACCGGTTGAAACTTAGCGCCTGCGTATATAAAAGAAAAAAAGTAATAAAAGAATAACTCACCGGGTAATTGTCAAATACGGGTTTTACCGTAGCGAGCATTTTATTATAGAGAAAACCATCTGATTTTTGAACGATGGGAACCTGCGGTGAAATAAACCATACGAGCTTTAGGAGCAAGCCGTATATAAGAAGCATAAATGTGTTAAAAGGATTGTTTGCCTTAAAGGTCCCGATCACAAATGATTGTTGAGTTGAAAAACAAAAATAAAAAATTAAAAGCGGCTAACCCAAAATCACTTAATAGTTGGTTTGATTTTGATCGTCTAAGTAAAAATAGTTCCGTTTTTTTTATTGTTTCAAATAGCACTAATAGTCCCGTTAATACTCAATCTTAGCAAAACAAATATAGTTTCTATAAGTACATGGCACGATAACCTGGTAGGAGCTTACCTGTTTTGCAAAACGTGGCATAAATTCATAACCTCTGTCAAGGCTTCTCAAAGGAGGATTGCGCACAATATGTCCATCAGGCGAAACAGATTGATCGCTCAGAAGTTGTGTGCGTCGCTCTAATTCATTAAATAGAAAGTGTAATTCGCCACCGGTTAGTGTAATGTTGTATGATAAATAATTATCAGTGTTATCATCATACTGCGATTTGTGAATAACATTTCCCCAAATTAAATTCCCGGCATTATCTAAATCAAGAACCAAAATGTTTTGATAATAATATCTGACCTGCGCGCCATTATTATAGATGTTTCTGAAGCGCCCGGAGGACCAATAAGATGAAGGCGAATTAAAGTAGTAAGAATCATAAACTGAATAAGGGGAATAGGAGGGATAGTTATATAAATAATCGTAACGGTTCCAAACATTTCCGCGTGATTGTGTTGTATGATCTTCAGCAGTTAATATAAAGCTTCCGTCTTTTTTTAGAATTACATCCTTAATAAAATAGTCATTAAAGGCAAGCCTTAAGCCGCCTTCAGTTTTTGCCTGGGTTCTTATTGAATCACCTAATAGAATGAAGTTTTGTGAAATAAGCTTCTCATTTGCTTTATCCCAAACAGCCGTATAAAGCCCTTCTATATTGCCGTTTTTCTTTGTAAAATAAAGCGAGTTGATCAGGTACTGTTTATTTACATTATCCACCTTTAATTTAATTTCATCCAAATAATTTCCTGAAAGTTTTAACTCATTAAAGCTAAAATTATCCTGCTGCGGGCTTTTAGTAACGAGCACCAGTTTTTGTAAATAATCTCTCGAATTCAATTTAGTACCTTTTGTAAAAACAAAATTTCCTGTATTATCTACAAAAAAATCGCTGAAAATATCTTTGTGTTCCTCAAAGTCACTTTCTATTCTTGATTTTTTTATCAACCGCAGGCTATCATCAAAGAGTATGGTAGTGAAATTAAATTTCTCATTTTTTTTCTGAATCTTATAGATCATTATTTTGGACTTGTCTTCACTATTTATGGTGCTATAGATTTTATTATCAGCAAAAAAACTGATATAAGTTGTATCGAGATCAACAGGTTGTTTTATTATTTTTCCATTACCATCAATTGCTGCGGCCATGCAATGAAGGATATTTTTTCTCTGGTATTGATAAATGATGTAAGCAAAATTGTTGTAAGAAACAAAGTCCACATTAATGGTTTTATCAGGCATAAAATCCAAATAGACTTTACTCTTAAGCTTCATATCATTATCGTAAATACTTATAACATTATTATTCCTTATTGATTTATAAACTAAGAAATTACCGCTAACCTTACCGATAATATCAAAGTCAATCGAGCGGCTATCTTCCGATTCAGGCTGGGTATAATTTATCTGCTGACCAACTGCTACAAATGAAAATAATAACAGTATTATTGAAATGAAAATGTTCCTCATATTTTGTGTGTTGATTATTAAAAGTAAATAAAGGCATTTAACTGATAACTTATTTGAAATAATTTACTTTTGATAAGATTACTAATTTACGTTAAAAAAAATGGCTGTAGTTCTAATATCAGGTGGCACCGGTCTTATCGGTACAAAATTAACAACACATTTACTAGAGAATAATCACGAGGTAATTATTTTATCACGAAAGAGAAATAAATCTTCAGGAAATCCTAAAATAACTTTTAGTTTCTGGGATATAAAAAAGCAGGTAATTGATGGTGATGTGATTAAAAAAGCCGATCATATTATTAACCTGGCTGGAGCCGGTGTGATGGATAAAAAATGGACAAAAGAATACAAGAATGAAATTATTGAAAGCCGTACCAAAAGTATTTCATTACTTATTAAAGGGTTGAACGAAAATGTACACCAGGTAAAATCTTTCGTATCAGCTTCAGCAATCGGTTGGTATGGCGCTGATCCCTACCCGCTTTTGCATAAAGATGGATTTATAGAAACTGATCCTGCTGATGATAGTTTTCTTGGAGAAACCTGCGTGCTGTGGGAAAACAGTGCTGCGCGGATACAAGACCTGGGCATCAGGGTTGTGATATTACGAACTGGAATTGTGTTGAGCAGTAATGGCGGCGCTTTTAAAGAATTTCGCGGACCGGTGCGATTTGGTGTGGCAGGCATTTTAGGTGGCGGTAAACAAGTGGTTAGCTGGATTCACATTGATGATATTTGCAGGATGTACCTTGAAGCAATAGAAAATAAAGAATTAAATGGAGTATATAATGCGGTGGCACCTTTGCCTGTTACTAATAAAAACTTAACGCTGAAAATAGCCGAAAGAATGAGGAACAAATTTTACATACCTATCCATGTACCTACATTTTTACTAAAAATGATTTTTGGAAAAAGAAGTGTTGAGATTTTAAAAAGCGCAACCGTGTGCGATAAAAAAATTAAAGCAACAGGATTTACATTTTTATACCCGTCAATAGAATCTGCTGTTGAAGAATTAATTCCGCAAAAAATAAATTAGAAAAATAATGGAGGCGTTTTGTTTTACATTAGTTACAAATCATCCGTTTTAAACTTTCTCATTGCAAAAAAGAAATACCCGCAAATGTATGCGAGGCTTGCAATTACAAGTGTATAAGTCGCAGGCGCTCCTTTATAAATGATAGTATTGCCAAAGGGAATCGGCAACATAACATCTGTAACCTGTAATGGAAGAAAATAGCCAACAGGGCCAAGCTCCATTTTATAATTAATAAGCAAAGTAATCGAGTACTCAAATATTAAACCGTAAATAAAAAATACTGCGATGGCCGCTCCATTGCGCCGGAACAATACCGCGAGAAACATCGCGAACGTGATGTAGGCTACTGTTTGTATAAAAATATATCCAACATTTTCAATTCCCTGGAAACTAAAAACAGAACCCGTGGTAAGTGAGCCAAATAGTAAGCTTACAAGAAAATTAAAAAAAGTGGCAACGATAGCAAACAGTATCGCAAAAACAAATTTTACTGAAACGAATTGCGCGCGCGTCCATCCATCAATTATATTTTGGCGGTGTGTTTTAAAATTGAATTCGTTAGTAAGCAACATGATAAAAAGTATACCAGGAAAATATAAAAGCCACGAGCTCATCCAGCCAACCGTTTGCCATACTTTAGGAAATGCATATGGAGTACCAAGTAACAGTTGGCTTTGTGGTAAAGACTGTGAAGTCAATTCATTTACATAATAACCGGTGTAGTTGATACCGAGTATGGCAAATGAATACAAGATTGAAAATATCCAGAACGCTTTATAGTTTTTCACCTTAAGCCATTCAATTTTTAATAAATGTAACATGCAATGAATTAATTATTGGTAAGTTCAAAAAACCGTGCTTCAAGGCTTTTCTTTTTAAGGAGCAGATGATTAAGAACGATGCCATTGGCGAAGCAATAATTATTGATGTACTCAAGGTTAGCGGTGCCTACAGGAAAAAATATTTTTATCATGCCGCCGTCTTTAGTTACCCGTGTCTGTTCAGGCATATTTTTTAATACCTCCATTAATTTATCACCGGTTTTAGCACCTACTTCTACCATATCTTCATTAGATAAAATCTCGTTAACCTGCCCGGATGTTACTAAATCACCTTTTCTTAAAATAGCGACGTGGGTACATACTTTTTCCACTTCATCCAGCAGGTGACTTGCCATGATGATCGTTTTCCCTTCGCTATAAAGGTTTTTCATCAGGTCGCGTATTTCGGCAATCCCAACCGGATCGAGGCCGTTAGTTGGTTCGTCAAAAACCAGCACTTTCGGGTTTCCTAAAAGGCACGAAGCTATTGCCAGTCGTTGTTTCATGCCAAGGGAATAAGTACTGAATTTTGAATTTTTCCTTTTGGTAAGATCTACCATTTCAAGTACGCGGGGGATATCTTCCTTTCCGTGTTGCTTTATTTCTGCGGCAATTTCCAGGTTTTGAACGCCAGATAAATAATGATAAAAATTCGGTGTTTCTAAAAGAGTTCCGATTCGCCTGCGGTGAAGTTCGGTGGGTATTTCATCAAATAAGCGATAGGTGCCGGAGGATGGTTTTATTATATCCATGATCGTTCCAAGCATTGTCGTCTTGCCGCTACCGTTAGGTCCCAATATTCCAAAAACGGAACCTTCAGGAACTGAAAAACTCACGTTATTTAGCGCCTGGATTTTCCCATAGGATTTTGATAGATTTTCAACAGTGAGTATTGACATAATCGTTAATCGTTAACTTAATAATTTAAAGATACAAAGCCAGCAACAAATGCACAGATTATAATTACCTATGCGAAATTATTATTTCGCTTTTTTTTGTTATTTCATTTTTCATTTACTAAAAACATTATTTTTAACAGTAATATTCTAACCTTTTAATTCTTTGACATGATTAAAAAAATTTACCTTAAACTCTCTATTTTCAGTTTTTTTCTTCTTTCAATAATTTATAACAACAAGTCGGAAGCGCAATGTGGCGTGCCTCCCGTAAATGGTTCAGTAACCATTTCCATCGCAAATAATGTGGTGAATACTTATTATCCTGGCTTGGGAAGCCCGGCAGCAAGCAGTACTTCGCTAAATGTTGGAAGCCTTGATTCGAGAGGAAATGCGACTGCAATTTCTAATGGCGACCTCGTATTAATAATTCAAATACAAGGCGCAGATATTGATGCATCAAATACGAGTTCTTATGGAGATGGAGTTGCCGGTGCGCCAGCTTCGGGCTATCTTGGAACCAATCTATCTGCTGGCTATTATGAATACAATACCGTCGCAGGAATATCAGGTTCTGCAATAACTTTTAGTTATCCTCTTACAAATAATTATTATAACAGAGACTTCACAACCGCTACTTCAATGCAACGTTATGAAGTAATTCGTATACCACGATATTACGATTTTATAATAAAGAATGGCGCGTCAATAACCTGCCCCTCTTGGAATGGATTTACCGGCGGTATAGTTGCAGTGGATGTTGTAAATCAATTTTCATTAAAGGGGTCAATTGATGTAAGTTTCAAAGGGTTTAGAGGAGGTGGTGGAAAAAATCTTGCCGGGGCTACCGCTGGAAATACTAACGGAACAACTTCTTTACAAAATACTGACTATCGGTGGAACTCCCCGATTACATCATCTGCAAACGCGACCGGTGGTGCAAAAGGCGAAGGTATTGCGGGCACTCCTGCATATTTTTTCGACTATGGAAGTTCATTAACTACAACAGGAAGTGTAGAGGGTTATATCAACGGCAGTATGGGAAGAGGAGCGCCTGCTAATGCGGGAGGGGGCGCTACCGACGGTTCTCCGTCATCAAATCAAAATAACTCCGGTGGTGGTGGTGGCGCTAATGGCGGCAGCGGAGGTAACGGCGGCAGCGGGTGGCACGGATTATCCGGTGATGTAAATACATTTCCTTTTGGTGGATATGGAGGAACAGCTTTTTTACAAAGATCCTTGCAAAGATTCTGCCTCGGAGGAGGTGGCGGAGCAGGCTCAGCCGACAACAGCATTCCATCAAATGAGTTTAGCAGTAGTGGTGGTGGTGGTGGTGGAATTGTAATCGTCAGAGCTAAAGTTTATTCAGGTAATGGAAGAGTACTTGCCGATGGATCTAACGCGCCAGGCGTAACCGCTACTTATACACCTGCACAAACTGATGCAGCTGGCGGCGGTGGCGCTGGCGGTAGCATCTTAATGGTGACGACACAAACTGGAGCTACGGGGCTGAACACTATTTCCGCATCCGCAATTGGTGGTAGCGGCGGAGATATGACTAACTATTTTGATTATGGGCCTGGTGGTGGTGGTGGTGGTGGAGTAATTATTTCAAACGGGACTTTTCAATCAACAGACGTTTCCGGTGGATTAAATGGATTAACAAGATCAGGCACTCCAACAGGACCTATTGATAATAATTATGGAGCAACAGTAGGCACTGACGGCGTTGTGATAACGTTAAGTGCGCCACCAAAACTCGTAAATCCTACCAATCCGGCATCTCCATGCGGAACGCTTCCTGTTACCATAAATAGTTTTTCAGCACGATGGGTTAATAATACAGTTGATCTGCAATGGAAGATAACCAACGAAATAAATCTTAAGAATTTTGAATTGCAATACAGCAACGATGGCACATCTTTTTCTGATCTCGCATCGCTTAATTATCACCAGGGGATCGCTGATTATGGATATACACATTTAACTCCAGCGGTTAAGAATTTTTACAGGCTTAAACTGACTGACATTGATGGAAGATTTTTTTACAGTAAAATATTAAGCGTACAAAAAAGTTCATCGCAAAATAACGGTGTAATTATCTATCCTAATCCTGCTTTCAATGATTTGACATTGCAGGTATTTACGGGCCAGGGTGAAAAGGTTGTTGTAAACATTATGGATAACAATGGCAAGACAGTAATCAACCGGGTGTTTGTACTTCCTTCGGGACAAAATTATTTATCGATAGATGGTATAGATAAATTAGCTTCCGCTACTTACATTGTAAAAATTAAATCACAGTCTATTGACGCAGTTGAAAAATTAGTTGTGAGAAAAAAATAAATTGCTTTTAAAGACTAAAAAAACAGGTGGCCGGACCTGTTTTTTTTATTTAATTCCTTATTGGCTTGCCTGTTTTTAAAACGCTTTGTAAGCGTTCCAGTGTCTTCTTTTCACCGCACAAACTTAAGAAGGCTTCTCGCTCAAGATTTAGTAAGTATTGTTCACTCACCAGCGTCGGCTCGCTGAGATCGCCGCCGCACATGACATAGGCAAGCTTTTTTGCAATTTTTACATCATGATCACTTATGTAATTTCCATGGAACATTCCATTAATGCCTGCGTATAACATTCCTAAAACAGAGCGGCCTAACACTTTAATATCTGTTCTTTGAATAGGCATTGTATAGCCCGCGTCAAATATTTCAATAACACTTTGTTTTGCATCGGCAACTCTTCGTGTTTGATTCATACTAACTTCGTCTATGCCTTTACGTAATATACCCAGATCATAAGCTTCAAATGCTGACGTGGAAACTTTTGCTGTACCTATTGTAAGAAATCTTTTTTGCAGCGTGATAGTTTCGGGTTCATTTTCGTGCATTTCATCAGCAGCCCGAAGAGCAAATTCTTTAGTACCACCGCCACCGGGAATTACACCAACTCCCAATTCAACCATTCCAATATATGTTTCAGCAGCAGCCTGCACTTTATCACTGTGCAAGCTCATTTCACAAGCGCCTCCAAGCGCTAATCCGTGCGGTGCTACTATCACCGGAATTGAAGAGTACCGAACCCGCATCATGGTATTTTGAAACAGACGAATGGCCATATCCAACTCTTCATAATCCTGCTCAGCCGCAAGCATAAATATCATCCCTATATTGGCGCCGGCGCTAAACTGCGGCCCTTCATTAGCAATTACAAGTCCTTTATATTTTTCTTCAGCTATACTTATAGATTTATTTACTGCTTCTAATACTTCGCTGCCAATACTTCCTATTTTAGTATTCCAGGATAGGCCAACAACGTCATCACCCATATCCACTAATGTGCAGGCGCTGTTTTTCCAAATCGTTTTCTCTTTAAGATCACTTAAAATAATAAACGATTCACCTCCCGGAAGTTCCAGGAATTTTTTTGAGCTAACGTCATAGTATAGACGCTTTCCATTTTCGATTTTATAAAAAGAATTATTACCGGCTTCAATAAAATCCATTACCCATTTCGCAACAGTGTAACCAGCTTCTTTCATTGATGCTACTGTTGATTTTACACCCAAAACATCCCAGGTTTCAAAAGCGCCAATTTCCCAGCCAAAGCCAGCTTTCATCGCATCATCAATGCGGTAAATTTCGTCACTGATTTCAGGAATGCGGTAAGAAATATAAGAAAAAAGACTGTAATGAAATGCCCGGTAAAATTCTCCGGCCTTGTCTTTTCCTGCTATTAAGATTTTAAATTTTTCTTTTAAATCCTCTATTGGTTTGGCGGCATCAAGCGTTGCAAATTTTGATTTGGTTCTTGGTCCATATTCAAAGGTCTTTAGGTCTAACGTCAATATTTCTTTACTCCCATCCTTGTCTTTTGTTTTCTTAAAAAAGCCCTGGCCTGTTTTATCGCCGAGCCATTTATTATCAACCATCTTTTGTAACCAGGAAGGGATGGTAAAAATATCTTTTGCTTCGTCATTGGGGCAATTATCTTTTACACCGATGGCTACTTTTACTAAAGTATCTATTCCAACCACATCCGCAGTTCTGAAAGTGGCCGATTTTGGACGGCCAATCACTGGCCCTGTTAACACATCTATATCATCAATTGTGAGCGCTAACTTATCCATAATATGAAATATGGACATGATGCTGAAAACTCCGATACGGTTAGCGATAAAGGCGGGTGTATCCTTGCATAATACGGTTGTTTTACCCAAATATAAATCTCCGTAATGCACCAGGAAACCAATAACATCGGGATCTGTAAATGGGGTTGGAATAATTTCCAACAATCTTAAATATCGTGGTGGATTAAAAAAATGTGTTCCGCAAAAATGTTTTTTAAAATCATCACTTCTTCCTTCAGCCATCAAATGAATTGGAATGCCGGATGTATTAGAAGTAATTAATGTACCAGTCTTGCGAAACTTTTCGACTTCGTCGAAAATCAGTTTTTTAATATCCAGCCTTTCAACAACTACTTCTATCGTCCAATCGCAACTAGCGATATCTTTCATATTATCTTCAAAATTGCCGGTACTAATTTTCTTAACAACATCCTTAGTAAATACGGGCGACGGATTTGATTTGATTGCAGTTGCTAAAGCTTCGTTCACGATCCGGTTCTTCACTGCGGGCTTATCAAGCGTCAAGCCTTTTTTTATTTCACCTTCAGTTAATTCTTTGGGAGGAATGTCCAACAATAACACCTGTAAACCAACACCGGCAAAGTGGCATGCAATCCGGCTTCCCATAACACCACTTCCTAAAACCGCTACTTTATTTATCGTTCTCTTTTGCATCGTTATTAATTAGTTAGTTAAACAACTATTTTATGTGAAATTAGGCAAATTTCCGCAAGCATGTAAATCGGTTTTAATTGTGAAAATTAATATTTATATAAGTCAGTCTTTACACGTTTACGGAAGTAGATACAGCGCTCCAGTCCAGGTCTGGTTTACCACTTTCCACTATATGCTGCATATTTTTTTGTAGTAAGGATGCAAGGGGCATTTCTTGCTTTGCAGCTTCGGCCTGCGCTAACACAAGGTTCATGTCTTTCAAACCTAATTTTATGGTGAACGCTGCGGGCTTAAAATTTTGTTCTAAAATAATTTTGCTATAATTATGATAGAGCGGCGTATTAAATAAAGTTTGTGAAAACATATCCCACATCTTTCTTTCATCTACCCCGCTTTTTTTCGCAAGATTGACACTTTCTCCGATAGACTCAAGAGCCGAGGCTATTAAAAAATTACCGCAAAGTTTCACGATATTTGCAGCTGTAATAACGTCACCAAAATCAAACACATTCATTCCACCAGCGTCTTTCAACAATGGTTCAATTTGCTTACGAATTTTTTCCTCGCCACTAAAGCAAAAATTTAATTTTGATTGTTGCGCTGCGTCCGGACGCCCAAACACAGGTGAAGCGAGGTAATATTGGCCATGTTGCAGATGAAGTGTAAAAAGTTCTTCAGCAGTTTTAGGAAGAATTGTGCTCATGGAAACATGGATGCTGTCTTTCTGCAAATTATTTATTAAGCCACCATCTCCATCACAAATACTTTTTAAAGAAACATCGTCAGATACAATTGTAAAAACAATAGTACACTGCTTTGCAAGGGCGGCAATGCTTTCGCAAACAATTGCGCCTTGAGCCTTTAAAGGTTCACCTTTGGAAGAAGTGCGATTATAAACGTAAACCTGATGTCCGCTTTTCACCAAATTTATAGCGATAGGTGCGCCCAAATTACCAAGACCTATGAATCCAATATTTTGCTTCATAAATATTTATTTTTTAAAAAATTTATGTCACTGATGCGCCGGGATTTATTACATCTCCCGGGCTCACAAAATGCAATTTGCCACTGGCATCTTCCGCCATCAATATCATTCCATTGCTTTCTATTCCCCTCATTTTTCTTGGGGCCAGATTGGCAACAACAACAACTTGTTTATTAATAATTTCTTCTGGCTTAAAATGTAAGGCAATTCCAGAAACGATCGTTCTTTTCTCAAAGCCAAGATCAATTTCCAGCTTAAGGAGCTTATCTGCTTTTTCAACTTTTTCTGCAGCAAGAATTGTTCCGACCCTCAAATCGATTTTTGAAAAATCATCGAAGACAATTTTGGGTTTTATAACTGCTTCATTTCCTTCTTGTGTTTCCATTTTGTTTGCCTCTTTTATATTTTCAATTTTCATTTTTTCCTCTTTCTCTTTCGATGGGGCGGCAGCTAAAATATCAACCGAACCTTTCCCTAATTTTTCAATTTGTAAACGGATTTCTTCATCTTCAATTTTCCGGAATAAAAGTTCCGGAGCTCTTAAACTATAACCAACACTTAATAACTTTAGTTTTCCGGCATTCTCCCACTCCAAAATATTTTCTTTGACTTTCATCATATGAATCATTTTTTTGCTGGTAAACGGCAAAAAGGGGTTTATGAAAATGGCCAGATTGGCACAAAGCTGTAAGCAAATATGCAAACAATTGTCAATTACTTTTTGCACTTCGCTGTTCGGTTGCCCGTTGTCGTTAGTCTGCTTCGCAACAATCCACGGCTGCTTTTCCTGCAGGTATTTATTTCCTTTCCTGGCAAGGTCAATTACCTCAAATAAAGCATCGCGAAATTTATATTGTTCCAGTAAACCTTCAACTTTAATTTTCGTTTGTTCAAACTCACCAATCACTTTCTTATCTACCTCATCAAGAATATCTTTATGTAATACTGGAACTTTTCCATTACAAAGTTTGTGCATTAAAACAAACGTCCTGTTTACAAAATTTCCAAAAATAGAAACCAACTCGCTATTGTTTCGGTCTTGAAAATCCTTCCACGTAAAATCGTTGTCTTTGGTTTCCGGCGCGTTTGCACATAATACGTAACGAAGCACATCTTGCTGGCCGGGAAAATCAATTAAATATTCATCAACCCAAACTGCCCAATTACGGCTGGTAGAAACTTTTTGGCCTTCGATATTTAAAAATTCGTTTGCAGGAACGTTGTCAGGGAGCACAAAATTGCCGTGGGCTTTGAGCATTGCTGGAAAAATAATACAATGAAATACAATATTATCCTTACCAATAAAATGAACAAGTTTTGTATCATCCCTGCACCAATAATCCTCCCAATTTTCCAATAATTCTTTTGTTGCTGATATATAGCCAATTGGAGCATCGAACCAAACATACAATACTTTGCCCGCGGCACCAGGCAATGGAACCTTTACGCCCCAATTGCTATCTCTTGTCATAGCCCGGGGTTGTAAGCCTTTATCGAGCCAGCTTTTGCACTGGCCGTAAACATTATTTTTCCAATCTTTATGCTCTTCGAGTATCCATTGCCGTAAGAAGGCTTCGTAATTTTGCAAAGGGAAATACCAATGCTTCGTTTTCTTTTTTACGGGCACGGCATTACTTAACGTACTCTTTGGATGAATCAATTGTTCAGGGCTTAAAGAAGATCCGCAATTTTCACACTGGTCGCCATATGCATTGGAGTAACCGCAAACAGGGCACGTTCCGGAAATATACCGGTCCGCCAAAAAAGTTTCTTTCTCTTCATCGTAAAATTGCTCGGTTTCTTTTTCTTCAAACAATCCTTTCTCATAAAGATTTAAAAAAAAGTCCGATGCTGTTTTATGATGTATAGGATTTGACGTGCGGGAATAAATGTCAAATGAAATTCCCATTTCTTCGAAACTACCTTTTATAATTTTATGATACTTATCTACAACCTGTTGCGGGGTTATATTTTCCTTCATGGCCCGTATGGTAATTGGAACGCCATGCTCATCACTTCCGCAAACAAACTTTACATCTAGTTTTTTCGCCCTAAGATAACGGACATAGATATCCGCCGGAAGATAGCAGCCTGCCAGGTGTCCAATGTGGCTCGGGCCATTTGCATAAGGCAATGCTGCGGTGATTAAATATCTCTTAAATTCTTTCATATACTTTTCCTGAAATCAAATATTTTCGGTTTGCAAAAATACCGCAAAGCCTTCCAATGCCCAAACAAACAAAAACTCCCCGGTTAGAGGGAGTAGTTTACGTTTAAGATAATTGGATGTAATAACTGTGCCTTATTTTCTTGTAAATTCATTTATTTCTACCTGCGGTGCCAGCACTTTATGATCTTTTTCAACAATGATAGATTTTCCAAGTGTGAAGCTTGCCGTTTGCTTTATATCCATAGAAGATGCACCAACTTTTACTTCATATTTACCTGCATCGGCGATCCATGATGTTGATTTTGTATTGAATGAAGCAAGGTCTTCAGCATTTAGCGTAAAGGTAATTGTTTGCCTTTTCCCCGGCTGCAGGAGAGAAGTTTTTGCAAATCCCTTTAACTCTTCCGAAGGTTTATTAAGGTCGCCAGCAGGTGCACTCACATATAATTCAACTACTTCCTTTCCTGCAACTGTACCGGTATTTTTAATTTCAACACTTGCAGTAATTTTCCCGGTAAAATTTTGAGAACTTAATTTTAAATTACTGTACGCAAATTTTGTATAGCTTAACCCATAACCAAATTCATACGCCGGCTTTACATGATAGGTATTGTAATAGCGATAGCCTACATAAATACCTTCATCGTATGTTACTTCGGCAGGAATTGATTTCATGCCAAAACTGCCCGTAGTAGCCTGCTCAGGAAATTCTTTACCCGGAAAACTCTTCGCCGATGGCTCGTCCCCATAAGCCACCGGGAAGGTTACAGCAAGTTTTCCTGAAGGATTTACCTTGCCGCTTAAAAGGTCTGCGATTGCATTTCCGCCTTCCAGGCCCGGCTGCCAGGCGAGTAAAATTGCATCAGGAATATTGTTCCAACTTGCCATTTCAATTACGCCCCCGATATTTAATACTACGATTGCTTTTTTATTTTTTGCATGAAAGCCATCAGTAATATTTTTAATCATTGTCTTTTCAGTGTCTGATAAATTAAAATCATTCTCAGGTTTTCTGTCACGCCCTTCACCGGCATTTCTGCCGATTGTAATTATCGCAATATCATCGTCGTTAGCTGCTTTATTAATCAAATCATCCTTTGCATAATATTCTTTTATCGGCGGCGTAGGATTCATAAATTCCTGGAAGAAACTTTTTTTAGGATTTTTTATTTTCTCTTCATGAATATAAGTGCTATAAGAACTTTTTAAATCATTATCAACCATATACCCTGCTTTCGCAATGCCTTTTTCCAATGAAACAGAATATGCTTTGTTTACATCGCCACTGCCGGTTCCACCAGCTATTAGCTCATAACCATTATTTCCAAAGAGTGCAATTTTGTGAACAGCTTTGTTAATTGGAAGTGCACTTTCAGAATTTTTTAAAAGAATCATTCCTTCTTCTGCCACTGTTTTTGAAACCTGTGCATTCTTTTTCAAATCTGGCTTATCAGAAAATTTATATTTTTTAAAGGCCGCCGATTTAAAAACGATGTTTAAAATTCTTTCACAGTTTTCATTTAAAATTTTCTCACTTAATGTTCCGTCTTTTATTGCGTTTAAAATTGCCTTTGTTTGGTTTGCTGTTCCCGGCATTAGTAAATCATTACCCGCTTTCATTTGTGCTACAGGATCTTTGCCGCCAAACCAATCAGTCATCACGAGCCCTTTAAATCCCCATTCCTTTCTTAATATGGTCGTTAAAAGATCATATTCTTCTGACGTATACGTTCCATTTAATTTATTATAAGAACTCATAACTGTCCATGGATGGCCTTTTTTGACTGCTATTTCGAATCCTTTCAAATAAATTTCTCTTAATGCTCTTTCACTTACAATTGTATTTACAGTATTTCTGTTCGTCTCCTGGTTGTTTGCCACAAAATGTTTTATAGAAGTTCCAACGCCGTTAGATTGAATTCCATTTACCATAGCCGCTGCAATGGTTCCGGACACTAACGGATCTTCAGAATAATATTCAAAATTTCTTCCGCCCAATGGGTTGCGTTGAATGTTCATGGCCGGCCCCAATATAACATCTACACCGTAATCATGAATTTCACTTCCAAAAGCAACACCCGCTTTTTTAACTAAAGCAGTATCCCAGCTCGAAGCCAGCAAAGTGGCAACCGGCCATGCTGTAGCAAAGTAAGACCTTGAGCTGTCTTTATTTCGATAAGGATCAATTCTTACACCGGCAGGGCCATCTGAGAGTACCATTGATGGAATACCAAGGTGATCTATTGAGAAAGTAGTGCCTGCTGCTCCTGCAACTTTATCCTGAGTTTGACCAATAGTAGGAGCACCGGTATTAACTCCAGGCATGTGAAAGCCATTGCCTACAACTAATTTAGCCTTCTCTTCTAAGGTCATTTTTGCAACAATAGATTTCGCGGAGGTGTTAATTTGTGCTGAAACGTGGCAGGCACTAAATAGAACTAATAAAGATGCAATCGTCTTTTTCATTATAAAAAATTTAAATATTCAATGCGTTATTATGACACAATGTAAAAGTAAATTATTAATCCGGTTCTTTTATATTTTAAAATGAACAATGTCGCTTACTTTTATATATGAGTTTTGAAAAAGAAATTAAGGACCATTATTTAAATGGAGATAAGAAATTCTTAAGGCATATTTCGGTCGATTGCGTGATTTTTGGATTTCATATTGGTGAACTTAAAGTGCTGCTGGTAAGAGCCCGGTATGCAGGTAAATGGGCTTTACCCGGTGGATTTATTTTGAAAGACGAGCACATGGACCTTGCCGCAAAACGGATATTGAAAAATAGGACAGGCCTTGATGATATTTACCTTCAACAGTTTCATGTTTTTAGTGACCCGGGACGCTCAACAAAAAAAATCAATCAACAGTTTTTAAAAAATGTGGGACTAAAAAATGATAAAAGCTGGATGTTTGAAAGGTTCATTACTGTTGGTTATTCTGCTTTGGTCGATTTTACGAAAGTCACGCCCGTTCCGGACGTGATTTCTGATGCCTGCGATTGGTTTGGCATAAATGATGTTCCGGAAATGATACTTGACCACAGTCAAATTTTTAAAGAAGCGTTACAAAATTTGCGGCGCCAGCTAAATTTTCACCCGGTTGGCTTTAATCTTTTGCCGAAAAAATTTACAATGCCGGAATTGCAAAAATTATACGAAACAATATTAGATAAGAAATTGGACAGGCGAAATTTTCAGCGTAAAATTCTATCAACGGGCATTGTTACAAGGCTTAATGAAATCAGGAAAGATGTTGCACATAAGGCGCCATATTTTTATAAATTTGATATTCGCAAATATGAAAAAGCGTTGAAGGCGGGCATGGGTTTTGAATTATAATTATTTAAACGAGTACCAGGTAAATGGATCGCAAAAATTTTCTCTCTGTAATAATTCCTCTTTCTGCCTCCGTAGCCGCAGTTGCAAAAGGCAGTGTTGTTTCAAAAGGAAAATTTTCTATAATTGATGACGAAACAGTACATAAAATTCCTGCATATTTAAAGCCGGGAGACCTAATCGGAATCACGTGCCCTTCAGGTTATATAATGCTTGACGAGGTACAACCAGCAGTAAATAAAATGAAAGAATGGGGATTTGATATTCGTTTAGGCAATACCGTTAGTAAAAGGGATTTCACCTTTGCAGGCGATGATGAAGAGCGGGCTAAAGATTTTCAAAATATGATTGACGATCCAACGATAAAAGCAATCATGTTAGGCCGTGGTGGTTACGGAGCTGTGAGAATAATTGATAAAATAAATTTTGAGAAATTCGCGAAGAACCCAAAATGGATCATTGGGTTTAGCGATGCAACAGTATTTCATTGCCACATAAATAAAAATTTTGGAATTGCTACGATCCATTCAAAAATGTGCAACAGTTTTCCGGCCGATTGGAGCAGTGCCGAACAAAAACAATTAGACTCAATTGATTCAATAAGAAAATGTTTGATTGGGGAGAAAATGACTTATGAAACTTTACCTGGCAGCAATAACCGCACAGGAGCCGAAGAAGGCATATTAATTGGCGGCAATTTATCAATATTGGAAAACCTGGCTGCATCAGATTCTGATATTAACACGGATTCGAAAATATTATTTATTGAAGAAGTAGAAGAATATCTTTATAACATTGACAGGATGTTGTGGAATTTGAAAAGGAGCGGCAAATTTGATAAGCTGAAAGGTTTGATTGTTGGTGGATTTAATAAAATAAAGCCAGATGATCCGGGCGAAGATTTTGGGAAAACCGTTTACGAAATGGTTCTTGAAAAAGTGAAAGAATATAATTACCCGGTATGTTTTGATTTTCCGGTTGGCCACCAAAAAGAAAATTATGCTTTAAAGTGTGGCGTAAAACACATGCTAACAGTAGCAGGCGATTCAGTGCAGCTTAAAGAAATTTGAAAACGTCAATTAAGAATTGATTAATTAATAAAAGTCAATTTAATAATATGGCATTCATCAGAATAAATTTTAAAAAAAATACCGTTTGATTAAAATACCTTCCTATTTAAAACCCGGTGATAGTATTGGGATAATTTGTCCTTCAGGATATATGCCCTATGAGAAGGCGGTGATGGCTATCGAAACCCTGTCAGAATGGGGATTTCGAGTCGTTCCGGGTAAAACGCTGGGGCACCAGTTTAATTATTTTTCAGGCACCGACGAAGAACGATTGGCCGACTTGCAAATGATGTTGGATGATGATAATATTAAAGCGATTTTCTGCGCGCGCGGCGGTTATGGAATGGGGCGAATTATTGACAACATTAAGTTTAAAAAATTTGAAAAAAAACCGAAGTGGATTATAGGTTTTAGCGATATAACGGTACTTCAGAGCCATTTATATTCCTGTTACAAAATTGCATCCCTTCATGCACCAATGGCTGTAGCATTCAACGATGCGGAAAGTACGAATCAATATATTCAAAGCCTTCACGATGCATTGATTGGACGGCGCGCAAACTATACAAATACCGGAAATTCTTTTAATAAAAATGGCGACGCGTGTGGTATTTTGGTTGGAGGAAATCTGTCGATTCTCGCACATCTCTTAGGTACGCCATCTGAAATTAAAACAAAAAATAAAATACTTTTTATCGAAGATGTGGGTGAATACATTTACAACGTGGACCGCATGATGTACCAGCTAAAGCGCAATGGAAAGTTGGATGATCTTAAGGGACTAATAGTAGGAAAATTTACCGACATAAAGGATACAACGATTCCGTTTGGAACGAGCGTGGAAAAAGCAATCTCCGATATTGTAAAAGATTATGATTATCCTGTTTGCTTTGATTTTCCAGTAAGCCATGATAAAGAAAACTATGCACTGAAAATTGGGGTTGAATATAAATTATCCGTATCATCCACGCTTGTTTCCTTAAAAGAAATATAGAAAACTATATTTGCTTCATGAAGTTTTCGATCATCCGTTTTCTTAAATCAACATTTATCCGGCTTAGGTTGCACCTATTTTTTTCGTGGGCTACAGGATTGTGGCAACAACAAGTATGGATGACAAAATTATCAAAATGGGTAAGCGAGAACAGGAATATTGAGTTCAACGATTTTCCTTCTAAATGGGATTATACCAAGCGGTATGATCTTTATAAATATGTAATTAAAAATGAGATATTAACCCTTGATATTAATTACATGGAATTCGGTGTTGCTGACGGCCATTCTTTTAATTGGTGGATGACAGAAAATCAACATCCGGCTTCATGCTTTTATGGCTTCGATACATTTACCGGCTTACCGGAAGATTTTGGTCCGTATAAAAAGGGACATTTTAATACAGGTAATAATATTCCCGCAATAAAAGATGAAAGGGGAAAATTCTACCAGGGATTATTTCAACAAACACTTCCTGCGTTTTTAAAAAACTTTGAAAACAGTAAGAAAAATGTGATTATGCTGGATGCGGATTTGTACACAGCCACATTATTTGTACTTACCAGCATGGCGCCGTTCCTAAAAAAGGATGATATTATTTTCTTTGATGAATTTGTAGTACCGACACATGAGTTTATGGCGTATTACCAATTTATAAGTTCTTATTATTTCGATCTTGAATTAATAGGTGCTGCAAATAATTTCTATTTTGTTGCCTTTAAAGTGAAATAAGTTTACCGAGATAGCACCGAATCCAGCTTTTCATGGAATAGTGGAAAATCATTTAGATCATTATGTGATCCTTTATCAATTGTAACAAATTCATCCCCCGGTTTTAGAACCTTCTTCAATTTTGCTGCACAACTCATTGGAATTACGTGGTCATCCGTGCCATGAAAAATGGTGACAGGTGCCTTTACATCCGTAAGATATTCACCCGTCGGGAATTTGAAATGCGTCATTTCATTTACCGGGTAAATTGGCGCATAACTGGCAAACAGATCCGGAATACTAAAATAGGGCGTTTCCAGTATGAGCCTCCGGCAGCTCTTTTTTGAAGCAAGCCATGACGCAATACCTGAACCTAACGACTTACCATAGACGATAATGTCATTGCTGTCAAATTTTACTTTAGCCAGTTTATACACCTCCATCGCTTGCATATAAACTTTCTGTTCTGTAAACTTACCCGTGGTTTTTCCGTAACCGGGATAATCCACAATCCATACTTCGTATTCGTGTTTGGTAAAGTTAACGGCGTATTTAGAATATCGGATTACGTTACCTCGGTTACCATGAAAATATAGTACAACGCCTTTCGGCAATGAATCTGAAGGGAAAAATTTTACGAGGCTAAGATTATCTTTTTTATCCAAAGGGATATTGATTTCCTCGAATGGTATATCGAACTTAAATTGATAATCCTGTGGAAGAGTAATTGGATGAAACATTAGTTTTTCCTGCAAGTAATACAAGGCAATTCCTGCGGAGCAGTAAATAAGAATAATGATTTTTGTCCATCGAAAGATCTGTTTTCTGAGTTTTTTATTTGGGTCTTGTTTGTACATCTCTATCAAAATATAAGTGTCTATGGCGCTAAAATATCACGGATGAAATTGTGGTATTCAGGAAAGGTAGGAAGATTATTATGTCCTCCGCCGTGGATACTTATGAGCGTAATTTTATGTGGATTTAATTTTTGAAGTTGCTCACTTTGTTTAATTGGAATAAGCCA
>JBBRSV010000067.1:0-25283 GCA_038245055.1 Chitinophagales bacterium
ATCTGCCCTTTCCTTAAACTTATCTTTAATTACACCCATGTCAGAAAAAAATTTAGATTTTTAATTGCTTTTCACACGTAAATGAACAGCCCTAAAGTTAACATTACACTGAATGTTAAACAAATGAAATATTAAATTGAACAAAAAATTTGATGAAAAAGTGTTCTCGGCTAACTTGAATTTCGTCTATACAAATACCAGGCGAGTATTCCGAAAACAACGTTTGGCAGCCACGCAGCGATAAGAGGATTAAAATTTCCCTTTATTGAAAATACAGATGCAAACCGCCCGACTAAAATAAATAAAACACAGATCATAACGCCAATGGCAAGGTGAAATCCGCTGCCTCCCCGAATTTTTTTTGAGGCAATGCTGGCTCCAATGATCGTTAAAATAAAAACCGCCAACGGACTGGCGCTCCTGTTATATTTTTCGAGTAAAAGTGTATTTACATCTTCAGCGCCTCTTATTTTTTCCAACTCAATAAATTCATTAAGGTCGGGAGTTGAAAGTTTATCTTTCATATATTCATCGCGCTGCAAATCGCGTGGCTTAAAATTAAAATTCATTTTCATTTCAGGAATTTCTTTGACTTGTTGCCGCAATCCATTTATGGTTCGCTCTACTACATTATTAAGTTTCCATTTCCTTGTTGCCGTGTCCCACGTAATTGTTTGCGCGCGTAAATTATAAACAAGATGGGTATTATTAAATCTTTGAATAAAAAAATTATTGCCCACGCGATTTATCGTATCATAATATCTTACACCTGCATAAGAAAAGGAATCAAGCTTAAAATATTTGTTGGTGATAGTGGAAGTGTTTTCATAACCGCCATAATTAAAATCAATATATTTTGAATTAAACGTGGCCCATTTTTGATTAGCAACAGGAAGAACGTATTGGTTACACCACCAGAGAAAAATTGTAAATAATATCCCTCCAAAAATATAAGGCCTTAAAAAACGACTGAAGCTTACACCGCTGCTGAGAATAGCAATAATTTCTGAGCGGTTTGCCATTATCGATGTAAAAAATATTACAGAAAGAAAAATAAAAAGAGGAAAAAGCATTGCATCAATGCGTGGAATAAACCCGAAATAATATTGTACGATTATCGTTTCAAAAGGAAGTTTTGTTTTGGCAAAATCATCTGTTTTTTCACTTAAATCAACAATAACAACAAGAACGGTTAGCGCGATGAGGAAAAAGAAAAATGTAAGAAAAAATTTCTTAAGTATATACTTGTCAATTATTTTCATACAGCCTCAATGGTGATAGTAAGCATCAAATGTAATTTAAAATTTAAACTGATAATTGATGGCTCTGTTAAAACAATTCACTTTTTTTTTGCCACTAATGCCCGGGACTGGCGAATAAATTCTTGTAATTGTTTTTTAGAAAGTTGACCGTCAACAATAATTGTATTCCAATGTTTTTTATTCATGTGAAATCCCGGTAAAATACATGAATAGGCTTCGCGCAATTCAACAGCACGCTCAGGATTACATTTTACATTAAACTGCAATGTTTCTGCCGATAAGGAAACCAGCAAAAATATTTTGTTGTTTGTTTTAAAAACAAGTGTATCATTTCCAAAAGGAAAGCTTTCCATCACATCTTCCAACGATAAAGCATATTCTCTTATTTCTTCAACATTCATTTTCTAAAATTTTAAAAGAAACGGATTTTTCAACCAAACAAATCCAGGTGTAAGTTATTGTAAGATTTTGTTGGGCAAAAATGAAGGTTCCATTTGAAAGGCAAATAAAATAGAGAAAAAATGACTGAATGATGAAAAAATGATTTCAAGCAGCAACTATAACGGGCGCATTTAAAATAACTTATTTGGTAATAAAACTCAAAGTTTGAATTTAGTAAAAGATTCCAAATTGTAAAATCTAAAAAGATATTTTATTGGAATTTATTTATCGGTTGTCTTAAGTAGTTCGAGGCAATTTGCAAGGCTATCTTTCCAAAAAGGAATTTCTGTTTGTAGCATCATGCGCAATTTGGAAGTATCTAAAACTGAATGCTGCGGCCGCTTTGCAGGAGTTGGGTATTGGGAAGTTGAAACCGGGTTAATGATACAATTACTATGTACATATTCTTTTATGGCTGATGCAAAATCAAACCACGTGGTAGTTCCGCTGTTGCAATAATTTACTATGCCACTGTACTCATTATTATCTTCCATGCCTTCAACAAAATTCATAATAATTGCGGCGAGGTCAGCCGCATAGGTTGGGCAACCAAACTGATCGTTCACAACGCCTATACTTTCTTTTTCTTTAAACAATCTAAGCATTGTTTTCACAAAATTATTTCCATAAGAAGAATAGACCCAGGAAGTTCTGATGATCAGTGACGAAGGATACCGATTCAAAATGAACTCCTCTCCTTTTAGTTTTGACGATCCATAAACATTTAAAGGCGCAACGGCATCATTCTCTTTTAAAGCAACCGAAGAAGAGCCATCATAAACGTAATCGGTGGAAATGTGAATTAGTTTTGCCTGGTGATCGTTGCAGATTGATGCTAAAATACCTGCCGCTTCCGCATTTATAAGAAATGCTTTTTCTTTTTCAACTTCAGCTTTATCAACCGCAGTATATGCGGCGCAGTTAATGCAATAATCTATCTGCTGCTTTTCGAAATAATTCTTTACAGCTTCAGCGTCTTCTATTGGCAACTCTGCCCGTGTAGTAAAAAGAAAATTATAACCTGGATATTTAGCGCTAAGCTTTTTTATTTCGCTACCGAGTTGGCCATTAGCACCGGTAACAAGTACAATTGATTTATTATTCACACCAGATTTTATTTGCTTTTTCAACCGTTAAATACAAAATTATTATTGCTGTTTTCCAATGTTGGATAATGCGTATCCTTTTCAGAAATTATCTCGCTGTTAGCAGGAATTTGCCAGTCAATATTTAGCGCCGGATCATTCCATGCAATTCCACCTTCGCTTTCTTTACGATAAAATCCGTCGCATTTATAGAAAACTTCTGCAGTTTTACTTATCACAGAATAACCATGCGCAAAACCTTTTGGAACTAATAATTGCTTTTTATTGGCTGCAGACAATTCTATCGAGTAGGCTTTACCGTAAGTAGGTGAATTTTTACGTAAATCGACTACTACGTCAATAATATTGCCACTTAAAGCCCTTATAAGTTTTGTTTGCGCGTTAGGATTTAATTGATAATGCAAGCCACGTATCACTCCAAAAGACGAACTGGCCTGGTTATCCTGAACAAAATCAATTTCTACACCTTCATGTGAAAAGGTTTTTTGGTTATAGCTTTCAAAAAAATAACCACGTGAATCTTCAAAAACTTTAGGTTCAAAAATTAATAAACCGGGGAATGGTGTGTTGATTATAGGCATCTAAAAGGTAATTATTGCTAAACTAATACTTAATTATGAAGATATAATTGTTTAAAAAATTCAATTGTTTTTATGAGACCCGTTTCAAATTTCGCCTCTGGCTGATAGTTTAATAACTTTTTAGCCAGGGAAACATCTGCGAGAGAATTCCTGATATCACCTTCTCGGGGCTCTCTGTGAACAGCTTCGATATTGCTATTTAAATAATCCTTGATTGAATTGTAAAGAAAATTTATAGAATAGTTTTCACCAACAGCTACATTATACACTTTATTTTTTGCGGCTTCACTTGTTGAAAGCATTCCTTTTATATTAACCTGGACAGCATTATCTACGTAAGTAAAATCTCTTGTTTGCCCGCCGTCACCATTAATAAATGCTGAATTATCACTCATAATCGCTTTTACAAAAAGTGGTATTACTGCTGCGTAAGGGCCGTCGGGATCTTGTCGCGGTCCGAAAATATTAAAATACCTAAACCCTAAAACATCAATACCATATACCCTGGCAAAAACATCCGCATAAAGTTCATCAGCTTTTTTACTCACGGCATAAGGTGATAAACAATTCCCGGTTTTATCTTCGCGTTTTGGTAATGTTGGTTCATCTCCATAAACCGATGACGAAGAGGCGTACACGAATTTCTTAATATTATTTTCTACAGCGGCTTTTAAAATATTTACAAATCCACCAACATTTACATCATTCGTGTTAAAAGGTTCTTTAATCGATCGTGGTACAGAGCCGACAGCCGCCTGGTGACTTATAAAATCAATTCCTTTGCAGGCTGTTCGGCAAATTTCAATGTTTCTAATATCACCTTCTATAAATTCAAACCCAGCATACTTACGTAAAATGGCCAGGTTAGTTTCAAAACCATTGGACAAATTATCAAGAACTCTAACCTTGCCTGCGTTGTTTTTGAGAAGATATTCTGCAATATGGCTTCCAATAAAACCAGCGCCACCCGTAATAAGAAAAGCAGAAGGTTTTAAATCCTGCTCGTGAAATTTATTATTCAAATTATTTTTATTTACAACTATGTACGTATAATTTAAAGGCTCCAGTATTTTCTACTGGTTATTTTATTTCTATAGGTGCCTTTCAAGTCAGCGATTATTGCATGAGGTTTGGTAATATTTACAAACGATTCATCATTCATATTTCCGTATGAATTATGAGGAACAGTTATGATTACGGCATCATAATCGTTGGATAATTCCTTCGTTAATTCAAACCCATACTCATGCATTAATTCCTGGCTATTTGCATGAGGATCTGTTACATGAACCTGTAATGAAAAAGATTGCAATTCTTTTATCACATCTGCCACCTTGGAATTCCTGATATCACTAACGTTCTCTTTAAATGTTGCGCCCATCACTAAAACTTTGGCCTTTTTTATATCACCATCATTTTGAATAACATGCTTTAATACTTTATTTGCCACATACGCCGCCATGCCATCATTTATAGAACGGCCTGAAAGAATTACCTGCGAATCATAACCCATTTTACTTGATTTGTAAGTCAAATAATATGGATCTACGCCAATGCAATGGCCACCAACAAGTCCCGGCTGAAATCTTAAGAAATTCCATTTTGTTCCTGCAGCTTCTAACACTTCAAATGTATTGATGTTCATTCTATCAAAAATAATAGACAGTTCGTTCATCAACGCGATATTTAAATCTCTTTGGGTGTTTTCAATAATTTTTGCCGCTTCGGCTACTTTTATGCAAGACGCCTTGTGAACTCCTGCTTTCACAACTAATTCATATACTTTGGCAATTGTGTCGAGGCTTTCCGCATCGCAGCCACTTACTACTTTCACAATGCTACTTAAAGTATGTTCTTTATCCCCGGGGTTTATTCTTTCGGGCGAATAACCAAGTTTAAAATCAATTATATTTTTTAACCCGGATAGACCTTCAATTACAGGCAGACAATCTTCCTCGGTGCAACCGGGGTAAACCGTACTTTCAAAAACAACGTAATCACCCTTCTTAATAACATTTCCTATTGTGATACTTGCCTTTTGCACCGGCTTAAGGTCCGGAACATTATATTCATCAACAGGAGTTGGGACCGCCACAATAAAAAAACTGGCTTCACGCAGCTTATCCAAATCATTAGTAAATTCTATATCACAATTATCAAACGCATCCTGGTCCAATTCTTTACTTGGGTCGATGCTTTTTTTCATTAATTCAACCCTATCTGAACTAATATCAAAACCGATTACGGAAACCTTCTTTGCAAATTCCAGGGCAATCGGAAGTCCTACATAGCCCAATCCAATTACAGCAAGCTTTTTCTTTTTATCAATTAATTCCTGGTACATTTTGTTCTATCTAAATTAATTATTCAAAAATTCTAAAACTTTGGATGTAATAAAAGTTTGCTGTTCCTCGTCCAACTCTGTATGAATTGGTAACGATATAACCCTATCGGTAAGCCAATCAGTTTTCTCTAAAATAAAATCGCCACCGCCAAACATTGCAAACATATTTTGCCTGTGAGCAGGTACAGGATAATATAACATTGAAGGAATATTATTTTCTGCTAAAAATGCTACAAGGCCATCCCGATCAACATTTTCAAGTATTAAAGTATATTGATGAAAAACATGTTTACAATAATCCGCCCGAAAAGGTGTGGTGATTTTATCATTCCCCGTAAACGTCTTGTCATAAAAATCAGCTGCCTTAATACGTGCATCAATATACGAATCCAATAACGGCAATTTTATATTCAATATTGCAGCCTGTAAAGCATCTAATCTTGAATTGCAGCCAACTACTTCATGGTAATATTTAGCTTTTTGTCCGTGATTTGCAATCATTTTTAATTTTTCTGCCAGCTCATCATCATCAGTAAATATTGCGCCACCATCGCCATAACAGCCTAAATTTTTGCTGGGGAAAAATGACGTACATCCAACGGTGCCGATGGTTCCGGTCTTTTTTGTCTTCCCATTCTTAAATGTATAATCGCCCCCAATTGCCTGTGCGTTATCTTCAATTACAAATAAATTGTGCTCGTTTGCTATTGCCATTATTTCCTCCATTTTGCAGGAATGGCCATATAAATGAACGGGAACTATTGCTTTCGTTTTGGATGTAATCGCATTCCGGATTGCTTGGGGATCAACGCAAAATGTTTGCACATCAACTTCTACAAAAACGGGTCTTAATTTCAATAAAGCAATTACTTCGGTGGTTGCCACGTAAGTAAAAGAAGGAGTTATTACCTCATCCCCGGGCTCGAGGCCGAGCGCCATCATGGCAATTTGTAAAGCATCAGTTCCGTTGGCACAAGGTATTACGTGCTTCACATCAAGGTATTTTGAAAGCCTTTCAGCGAAAGCGTTTACTTGTGGTCCGCCTATAAACACCGAGCTTTCCAAAACGTCCAGAACAGCGGCATCCACTTCGGTTTTGATTTTGTGATACTGCTGTTTTAAATCAACCATTTGAATGGGTTTCATGCATATATTTTAAGGCCGGCAAAGATAGCAATTGATACAGGAATATGCCAATTTCAAATTATACAACTCTATTTAGTTTGTAGAAATTAGATTTGCAGGAAATTGACAGCGCTTGATCTTATTTTACAATCTTTTCCTCGTCGTTTATTTAGCAGGCATTCGCATAGTTTCTATTTGGAATAAAAAAGCAAAATTGTGGGTGAAGGGAAGGAAAAATTATTTCGAATATTTAAGAAGAGATTTTAATCCTGATGACCAAAACACTATTTGGATGCATTGCGCCAGCCTTGGAGAATTTGAGCAAGGCCGACCGATTTTAAAGAAAATAAAAGACGATTTTCCTGCGGCAAATATTGTAATTACTTTTTTTTCTCCCTCTGGTTATACAATTGCTTTGAAAGACAAAGATTTTAAGAAAGTTTTTTACCTGCCGATGGATTCTTCTTCCAATGCCAAAAAACTTCTGGATATAATAAAGCCAAAACTCGTTTTATGGGTTAAATATGAATATTGGTATTATCATTTATTGGAAATAAAAAGCCGGAATATTCCCTTAATATTAATTTCAGGGATCTTCAGTAACGACCAGGTTTTTTTTAAATGGTATGGTGGTTTATACAGAAAAATGCTCAAATGCTTTACACATTTCTTTGTACAAAATGCTTCGTCAAAAAATCAATTACAAAAATTAATTGCTCAAGAAAAAATAACCATCTCCGGAGATACGAGATGTGACCGCGTGATAAATATTGCAGAAAATTTTACTGAAGTTGCGGGTATCGCAGACTTTTGTGGCAAACATAAAGTAATAGTTGCCGGAAGTACCTGGGAAGATGACGAAGCTGAATGGACTCATTTTGTAAAAATTCATCCGGAAATAAAATTTATAATTGCTCCACATGAAATTGATGAAGAAAATCTTAACGACGTAAAAAAGGAATTCGCCGGTTCCATTTTTTATTCTGAATATTTAAGTGGAAACATCGAAGATTTTACAAATACAAATTGCCTTATAATAGATAACATTGGCACGCTTTCCCGGCTGTATAAATATGCCACGATAGCGTATGTTGGCGGTGGCTTTGGTTATAGTGGCCTGCATAATATTTTAGAGCCGGCCGTTTATGGCAAGCCTGTTATATTTGGACCTGAGTTTGAAAAGAATTTTGAAGCGGTGGATTTAATAAATTGTTCCGGTGCTTTTGTTATTGAAAATGCGCTCGAACTGGAGAAAGTTATGAATAATTTATTGAAAGATGATAACGAAATAGAAAGCCGGGGACTGGCGTCAAGAAATTACGTTTACAATCATGCAGGCGCTTCGGACAAGATTATAGATTTCATTCAAAAAAATCGCCTTCTCACCAACTGATCAAATTGTTTTACAATGGGATCACTGTCAAGCCAGCCAATTTTTACTTTCAATTCTCTTCGTATCCAATATTCCGCTTCAGGCAAAATGGAAAAATTCTGAATGGTTTTAATGCTGCGCTCATACATTGCCTCATCGCCGCGAAATAATTCATTGATAAATAAAAAGCGATCATTAATTCCGATGGCTTTTTTTAGATCTTTAATTGGAGCGTCAGTAAGTTTTTCTGACAATTCAATTTTTATTTCTTTAAGCCGGTCATTCAAGGATTCAGGATATTCAAAGGGCAACTCATTTTTAAAAGGATGAGGTTTATCCAACGGCGTTTGATGCGCAAGCGTTGGCACATCTTCTATCGGATCATAAACCAATGACCGCCTCGCATTAGTGCCCATTGCGTTAACCGTTTCAGCATTTCTTTTTATCTGCTCTAGTTCTTCTTCAATTTCTTTTTCATCTATTTGTAATATTTCTATTACTTTTTCCTCTTGCGAAGCCGTAGCCTCCGCGTTTCTTATATCAAGAGTTTGAAAGGAATTGAAAGATTTGGGCAAAATAACCGAAACCTTATCCTGGTTTGTTTCTTTTACGGTTTCAGTGCTTGACTGCAATTCTGCTTGTAGCATTTGCACCGTATGCAAAAGCATTTTTGCAGATGCGTTTTCATCAAGCTGTTTCTGTAACTTATTTATGAGTGTTGTCACTCTTTCCATGTAAAAAATATGAGTTTATCTTCGGATATATTAACAACGGTGATGTTTGTTTTTGAATTACCGTAAAATCTTTTAACCTTGCAATTAAAGCTAAGTTACAAATTGAAATCAAAACGAAAACCAAAAAATGTTTATAGAACCCAATTTTAGAGGTGAGCGTCGCGGGTGGATAGAGGTAATTTGCGGAAGCATGTTTAGTGGCAAGACGGAAGAACTCATCAGAAGGTTAAAAAGAGTAGAGATTGCCAACCTGAAAGCCGAAATATTTAAACCTTCGGTAGATGTGCGATACGATGAAGTAAAGATTGTCAGTCATGATTCAAATAAAATCCAGTCTACCCCGGTAGATAACTCACAAACCATTCTTTTGCTGGCGCAGGATGTAGATGTAGTTGGAATTGATGAAGCGCAATTTTTTGATGATCAGATCACGATAGTTTGTGAAAAACTTGCTTTGAACGGCATTCGGGTAATTGTGGCCGGCTTGGATATGGATTACAAAGGCAAGCCCTTTGGGCAAATGCCGAACCTGTTGGCGGTAGCCGATTATATCACAAAGCTTCACGCAATTTGTGTAAGATGCGGTAACATCGCCAATGTAAGTTATCGCAAAGTGCCCGGCGGCGGGCAAGTAATGATCGGCGAAAAAGAAATCTACGAACCTCGTTGCAGAGTATGCGCCGCTTTGGGATGACCCTACAAAATTATTTGAAAGTTTTTCAAAAATATTATAACCTGCAACATGAGCGCTCCCGTTTTAAACTTATTAAAAAAAGATTTTTTGCTTGAGCTCAGGCAGCAGCATACTTTTTATGGAATATTGCTTTATGTGGCGTCCACCATTTTTGTGCTGTATCTCGCCATGGGTCAACCGGAAAGCACTGTTTATAATGGTATCTTTTGGATGATACAATTGTTCGTTTGCATCAATGCAGTTGCTAAAAGTTTTTTGCAGGAAAGCAAAGGGCGCATGCTGTATTTTTTCTCTATAACAAATCCTGTAAATTTTATAATTGCGAAACTTATTTATAGCATAGTTGTGATGCTGTTGATGGTATTTGTAAGTCTAATATTATTTAGAATTCTTCTTGGAAATCCAATAAAAAATTACCTTGAATTTATCGGCATTGCCTGCCTTGGCGGTATAAGCCTGAGCCTGGTATTTACGTTGATGGCAGCAATCGCCGCAAAGGCTCAACAGAACGCAGCAGTAATGGCGATCCTGGGATTTCCCTTAATTATTCCTCAATTGTTATTGCTGATAAGGCTTTCAAGATCAGCCTTTGGAGAAGTTTTCCGCGAAGGCGCTTTACTGCAGATCTCACTGTTGTTATCGGGCCTTGATGTTTTAGTAATTGTTTTAGCTATTGTATTATTTCCTTTTTTGTGGAAGGATTGAAAAGATTAGTCCATATCGTTCTCATTAGTAGATCCCAAACCAACCCGCTCATACTATCCTATAACGCATCTAAAAATAATCATTGCTTCTCGAATACGATTTTAAAATGTAAAATGACGATCAAGCAATTTTTTTAAGTTCTATTTCTTACAAACTTTACGAGCCAAATAATTTTTATTACAGAAGAAATTAGACCTTTCAATAAAATTCATTTTATTATAACTGCAGATCCGCCTGAATCGGGTAGTGGCAAATAGTTTATTTGGTTAGCCATGCAAAATTCCTCCACTGCTTTTCTAGCACCTTTATAGTTATCATTGTTGAAATCATGTACTAAAATGTAACCCCCGGAAACTAATTTTGGATAAAAGAACACAAGACCATTATAAATCGGTTCGTACAAATCTGCATCGATACTTACAAACACAAAATCTGCTTGAATATTTTGTGCCGATTCCGGGAAAAATCCCTTCACAGGTATACATTTTTTAGAATACTCCATTAATTTGAGAACAGCTTCAACGGATGTATCAGAAAAATCTTGTTCTCCGGAAGAGAACTTATTTTCTTTTTCAGCAAAGATATCCCTGTTATCAAAACCTTCAAAAGTGTCGAACAGATATAATGAACGTGTTGGAAAATATTGGTTAATATATCTTGCAAACTTACCCTTATACACTCCTAGCTCTGCTACACTTCCTTTGAGATTTCTCCTTTCGATTTCATGGCTAATAAGTTCAAGAGTTGCAAGTCGTACATAGTCAAAATAATTCCTATCTATTTTACGTCTCCTATGGAGATAACTTAAGGAGTTTCCTACAAAAACGCTCTTTTTATGAAAAGCTTTTCCAAATAGAAAATTCATACCTTTTCCAAATATTTCCACCATAAATGCTAAATATAAAGTTTGCAGGTATCAAATAAAGCAGGCATCTGATTTTGTCGTTATAATTAATATAAGGTCACTTTTGATGTTTTCGATTTGAGATATTTAGTTCTAAAAATATCAAGGTATCCGACCTCTTGATTAGTTATAGCTCTATTATAAATTCTTATCTCATCAATTACTCCATTAAAATAGTAGGAATATTGTGGATTTTCATGTTTACCAATATATAATTCTCTAAATTCAAATGTTTGAAAATTTCAATACTGTCATACCTTAATATGACGAAAATTTCAAACCTTAACTATCGGAAAATTTAGGTTGACAACAAAGGAATTGGTGACAATTATACTGTTTCAGTATTGCGTTTCATTACTTCAGCCATTGTTTTACCAATATCTGCAGGACTTGCAACAACATGCACACCACATTCGGCAAGTATTTTCATTTTAGCTGCGGCTGTGTCTTCGGCGCCGCCAACTATCGCACCAGCGTGACCCATGCGCCTTCCTGCAGGAGCAGTTTGCCCGGCAATAAACCCCACAACTGGCTTGGTTGAATTTTCTTTTATCCACTTGGCGGCCTCAGCTTCCATACTTCCACCAATCTCACCAATCATCACAATTCCATCGGTGTCTTTATCATTCATAAAAAGCTCAACAGCTTCTCTTGTTGTAGTTCCAATAATAGGATCGCCACCAATGCCAATTGCAGTGGAAATTCCAAACCCGGCTTTTGCAACCTGGTCAGCGGCTTCGTAAGTAAGTGTACCTGATTTTGAAACGATTCCTATGTTTCCTTTCTTGAAAATAAACCCAGGCATAATCCCAACTTTACATTCACCGGCAGTAATAACGCCGGGGCAATTAGGGCCAATTAACCTTGATTTAGTGTCCAACAAATAATTTTTCACTTTCACCATATCCTGCACCGGAATGCCCTCAGTAATACAAATAATTAAAGCGATGCCGGCTTCCGCGGCCTCCATGATAGCATCTGCAGCAAAAGCAGGCGGCACAAAAATAATACTCACATCAGCGCCCGTGGCTTTTACCGCTTCTTCTACTGTGTTAAATACAGGCCTGTCTAGATGAGTTGTTCCGCCTTTGTTTGGTGTTACGCCGCCAACCAAATTGGTTCCGTATTCTATCATTTGTGTTGCGTGAAATGTGCCTTCTGTTCCTGTAAAACCCTGCACTAAAATTTTTGAATTCTTATTTACTAATACTGACATGAATAAATTTTATGTTGGCAAATATAGTAAAGTATTATCGGAGGTTGCCGGTTGAAATTATTTCAAAAGCCTTGTAAACTTTATTTTATAAATGTGAAATTGTCTCCGTCAAATAAACCTTTATCACTAAGCTTCACATGTGGAATTACGAGCAATGCCATAAATGATAGAGTCATGAAAGGAGCGGACAATTTTGATCCGGATAACTTGGCGACTTTGTCAATTTCAGTATACATTTCAGCAACTTTATATCCATCTTCATTGCTCATTAATCCAGCCACAGGAAGTGCCAAAATTTTATCAACTGAATCATCATTGGCATCTGCGAAACTAACGCCACCTTTATTTCCTATAATAATATTTACGGCGTTACAAATACTTTCATCACTGGTTCCAACCGCTATAATATTGTGGCTATCATGCGCAACAGATGATGCAATTGCTCCTTTCTTCAATCCAAAATTTTTTACAAAGCCAATAGAAACCGGCGCATCAAAATAACGGTTAACTACCACCATTTTTAAAATATCATTTTCAATATCGGGCACGTATAGTTCATTTTCAATTTTTGGTTCTACAGACAATTTATTTGTAATGAGTTGCCCGTCTAAGGCTTCTATTACAGTAATCCTTTCAAAGCTATTTTTTTTGAAAATAAAATCTTTCACTTCCTTTTTTCTGCATTCAAAATTATTTATCAACCTGGCTTTTGAAGTGATAATATTTGAACTGCCGTTTTCCGCAACTAAAATTCCATTTATGTAAGTTGCGGCTACATTAAAATCCACAAGATCTTTTACAACAATAAAATCCGCCGCGTCGCCTGCTTTCAATAAGCCAACATTCATATTATAATGTTTTACCGGGTTGATGCAGGCAACTTTCAAAACTTTAAATACATTAATTCCTTTGGCTACTGCCCTTTTACAAAGTTCATTAATGTGCCCGTTTACCAGGCTATCCGGATGTTTATCATCGCTGCAAAACATCATTTCATTTTCATGATCTTCCAATAAATCGATCAATGCTTCAAAGTTTTTCGCAGCGCTTCCTTCGCGAATAAGAATTTTCATTCCATAATTTAATTTCTCCAATGCTTCCTCTTTTGTAAAACATTCATGATCGGTACTTATGCCGGCATCAATATATTTTTTTGCATCTGCGCCTCTCAAACCCGGAGCGTGTCCATCAACCGGTTTCTCATAAATTTTTGCTGAATTAATTTTAGCTTCCACTTCTTCATCGTGATGCAAAACACCAGGGAAATTCATCATTTCGCTTAAATAATTTATTTCGTCTCTTGCCAATAGCGCATCAACATCGTTTGCATTTAGAGAAGCGCCGGCTGTTTCAAAATCTGTTGCAGGCACGCAACTGGGCGCACCGAAATAAAATTTAAAGGGAACCTCCTTTCCGTTTTCAATCATAAATTCAATGCCTTTGATGCCGCAAACATTGGCTATTTCGTGCGGATCGCTAACCGTTGCAACGGTACCATGCACAACCGCAAGCTTTGCAAACTCCCCTGGCACAAGCATGGAACTTTCAATGTGAACATGTGCATCAACAAACCCCGGTAAAATAAACGGCATATTTTCGCGCTGCTTTCCTGTTTCCGTTATTGATGCTATATTTCCATCGTTGACACTAACGGTACCAAAATAAATGCTGCGCGTTTCAATGTCAACGATATTCCCTTCAGCAATAAAATTCATCTGTTAATTTTTTAAAATTTTAGACCCTCAATCCATCACCGGATTTTTCTAAATTTATCATTAAATGTAATAATGAAAATATTAAGGAGATAATTAATCTCTTATCTTCATAAAAAATTTAAACAATGAAAAACATAGTTCTTTTTGTCGTCTTCATTTTGTCGTTAGTATTTGTTCAATTTGCCAACGGGCAATCCGTTGACGACATTATTGACCAATATATTACAGCGCGCGGTGGTAAAGAAAAATTGCTTGGTATTAAGTCAATTTATTTGGAAGGTACCCGCCAAATGATGGGTAATGAGGTAGAGGTAAAGGTTACAAAAGTTGATGGTAAACTTAACCGCGTTGATTTTGAATTTGGAGGCAATTCCGGATATACGATTGTAACGCCCGATAAAGGCTGGACTTACATTCCCATGAGATCCGACAAGCCCGAAGAAATTCCGGCTGAGCGCCTTAAAACCATGCAGGACCAGCTTGATATTTCCGGGCCGCTTGTGGATTATGCTGCAAAAGGATACAAGGCTGCATTGCAAGGAAAGGAAACTGCAAACGGCACGGAAGCTTACAAAATAGTTGTTACCAATGTCGCTGGAAAAGAGACGACTTTTTTTATAGATACCAAAACACATATGCTTGTACAAACGAAACAAATGGGTGAAACCGGGGGACCGAACAGTGGCGGCCCAAAGGAAATCGTTACAGATTTTAGCGCTTATAAAGATATAGATGGCGTGATGTTTCCACAAACAATAAAAACAGAAGGCCAGGGAATGGGAGCAGGTTCAATGACTTTTGATAAAATTGAAATAAATAAACCAGTTGACGAAAGCCTTTACAAACCTTCTAAATAAAAAATATTATCATAAAAATGAGCCGGTTTTTTGCCGGCAATTTTTTTGACCTTGACTTATTAAATTTCAAAAAAAAATCATTTTCAAATAGATGAAAAAGTCGTTCTTCTCAACAAAAAAAATTTTCAAATTAAAGTTAGCAGTAAGAAATATTGGTTGGCTATAGAAATCAGGAACGCCAGGTTCCTTGCTGCAAAATCCTTGCATTTGATCAACACTTGTTACTTTTAACTTTCCATTCTAAAGTAAAATACAATTTATAAAGTATGAAAAAGGTCACCTTCTTTTTATTAGCTATCTCTATCGCTTTATTTTCTTCGGCACAAAAAAAACAAGAAAATTCGGCAAGCAATAACGATAGTATTTTATTAAGTAAAACTAAATACAGGCTGGTTGGGCCTTTCAGGGGTGGTAGAAGCGGAACCGTTAGCGGCGATTATAAAGATAAAAACACTTTCTATTTTGGAAGCGCCGGGGGTGGCGTTTGGAAAACACAAGATGGCGGAAGCAACTGGAAGAATATTTCTGATAAATTTTTTGGAGGATCGATTGGAAGTGTCGCTGTCGCCCCATCCAACAATTCAATAGTTTATGTGGGAGAAGGAGAATCGACCCTACGCGGCAACGTTAGTGAAGGCCATGGTATGTGGCGCAGCGATGACGGAGGCAGAAACTGGAGGCATATCGGGCTGGATAATACAAGACACATTATGCGAATTATTATTCATCCATCTAACCCTGATATAGTTTGGGTAGCAGCCCTCGGTCATTTATTTGGAACATCTGTTGACAGAGGTATTTATAAAACAATTGACGGAGGTAAAACCTGGAAGAAAGTATTGTATGTTGATGATGAAAGCGGAGGCGCAGAATTAGTGATGGAACCCGGGAATCCTGCAGTTTTATATGCTGCAACCTGGACGATGAAACGAACACCCTATAGCCTTGAAAGTGGCGGTAAGGGAAGCGGTTTATGGAAAAGCACCGACGGCGGAGAGACATGGAAAAAGCTTGATGATAAAAAAGGATTTCCTGGTAAAACTGTTATTGGAAATATTGGCATTTCGGTTTCGCCTGTAAACCCCGACAGAGTGTTCGCCCTGGTTGAATCAGAAAAAGGTGGCTTGTTAAGGAGCGACGATGCCGGTGAAACATGGACGAACGTGAGTACCGATTCAAACATTCGTCAACGTGCCTGGTACTTCAGTAAAATATATTGTGACCCAAAAAATGCCGATATTATTTACGGCTTAAATGTAAATATGTACAAAAGCTCAGATGGAGGCAAAACTTTTAAGCAAATAAATACACCACATAGCGATCATCATGATCTTTGGATAGACCCTGAAAATGCAGAACGAATGATTGTGGCCGATGATGGAGGCGCACAGATTAGTTTTGATGGAGGAAATAATTGGAGTACGTATTACAACCAGCCAACTGCTCAATTTTACAGGGTTTCTACCGATAATAATTTTCCATACCGGTTGCTGGCCGCACAGCAGGATAACTCAACGGTTCGAATCCTATCCAGAACAGAAGGTAATGAAATAACCCAAAGTGACTGGACGCCAACAGCAGGTTTCGAAAGTGGTTATGTTGTTGCGGACCCAACGAATCCTGATATTGTTTACGGTGGAAATTATGGAGGATTTATTTCAAGGTTTGATCATAAAACCGGCGAAAATAGGGCTGTTAGCGTATGGCCTGTTTATGATTTAGGCAGCGGCGCAGATATTTCAAAATATCGTTTTCAATGGAATTTTCCTATTTTCTTTTCACCGAATAATCCAAAAAAATTATACGCAGCGGGCAACATTTTATTCGCTACGGAAAATGAAGGAGCAACATGGACGCCTTTAAGTGGTGACTTGACAACCAATGACAAGAGCAAACAAAAATCAAGTGGCGGCCCTATAACGCAGGACAATACAGGTGCAGAGGTATATTGTACCATTTTTACCGCAATGGAATCGCCACTTGAAAAAGATCTGTTGTGGACAGGAAGCGACGACGGCCTCATTAATGTAAGTAAAGATGGAGGCGCTCATTGGGAAAACGTAACGCCACCCGCCGCAGGAAAATGGATGATGTGGAATTGTGTGGAAGCCGATCCGGTAAAAAAGGGAACGGCTTATTTTGTTGGCACGAAATATAAAACAGATGATTACGCCCCCTATATTTTTGTTACGAATGATTATGGTAAATCCTGGAAAAAGATTACTAACGGTATAGCACCCACGCATTTTGCAAGATGCCTCCGCGCTGATAAAAAACGCCCGGGCCTTTTATACTGCGGCACTGAATATGGAATGTATATCAGTTATGATTATGGAGAAAACTGGAAACCCTTTCAACTTAACCTGCCCATAGTGCCAATTACCGATCTAACGATAAAAAATAATGATCTTGTTGTTGCTACACAGGGAAGATCTTTTTATATCTTAGACGATTTGTCTGTAGTACAAAACCTTCATCAAAATATTACTAAAAGTGACATTGGAATATTTCCACCGGACGAAGCATGGAGAATGAACGGCAGCCAAAATTTAAAGGCAAAGAATGCCGGAATAAATCCTCCAAACGGTGTGGTAATAAACTATTGGCTCGGCAACGTAGGTGACAGCAGTCTTGTAAAAATATTTGTGTTGGATAAGGATCACAAAATTATAAGAAGCTTCAGCACAAAGCCCTCCGGAGATACTGGCAAAATTGAAGTATCAAAAGGAATGAACCAATTTGTTTGGGATATGCACTATGCCCCTGCAGAAAAAATAGATGGAATGATTTTATGGAATGGTAGTGTGCCGGGTCCAAAAGCCATTCCGGGAAATTATTCAATTCGTATTGATAACGATAAAAAGCAAAGTGATTCAGTTGACTTTAAAATAAAAGCCAATCCTAATTTTAAAGAAACGGAAAAGGAGTATGAAGACCAGTTTAACTTCCTGATTTCAGTAAGGGATAAATTTTCTGAAATACAAAAAGCCATCAAAAATATTCGTGAAATAAGAAAACAAATAAACGATTTTATGGCGCTGCAGGGTAAAGATACCGTGGTTGAAATTAAACATATGGCAGACTCTATCAACAAAAATATGACGAAGATTGAAGAAGCCCTTTATCAAACAAAAGCAAAAAGCGAAGAAGATGTTTTGAACTATCCTATACGACTAAACGACCAGGTTTCCGGCTTGTATGATTATGCAGCTTCGGGCAATTACGCTCCCACCCAACAGGTAAAAGATGCTTATTCTTTTTTAGCCACAAAGGCTGATGTAGAACTTGATAAATTAAAAACAATTATGGAAGTGGATGTGCCAAAATTCAATGCAATCATCCGGGAAAAAAAGCTACCTGTTATTGGAGTAAAAAAAGAATAATCCGATTAGAAGTAATTTTCAAATTAATGTAATAAATCCGGCCTTCTCTCTTTGGTTCTTTCTAAAGAGAGATCGTGCCGCCATTCTTCAATTTTTGCATGGTTGCCACTCATTAAAATTTCGGGAACTTTCCACCCGCGAAAATCTTCCGGGCGTGAATAAACGGGTGGCGCTAAAAGATCATCCTGGAACGAATCCATTAACGCAGAGGTTTCATCATTTAAAACTCCCGGAAGCAGCCTGCCAACAGCATCTACCAACACTGCTGCGCCAAGTTCGCCCCCACTTAATACATAATCCCCTATTGAAATTTCTTTGGTGATAAAATGATCCCGCACTCTTTGATCAATACCTTTATAATGTCCGCAAATCAGTAATAAATTTTCTTTCAATGATAAAGCATTGGCGATTTTTTGATTCAACATTTCGCCATCAGGTGTAAGAAAAATAATCTCATCATATTGCGTTACTTTCTTTAATGATTCAATTGCATTTACCAAAGGTTCAATCATCATCACCAGCCCTGCGCCACCGCCAAATTGATAATCGTCTACCTGTCCGTGTTTGTAATTTGTATAATCACGTAGGTTGATCGTGTTCACTTCAAGTAATTTTTTTTCTCTTGCTCTTTTTAAAATAGAATGAGCAAAAAAACTTTCCATCAATTGAGGAATTACCGAGATGATATCAATCTTCATATTGCAAACTTATAAAATGAATACACGTAAAAATAATATTAAATACTACCACTGATCCATAACCGAAATCATCATTCAATTTTTTTTAGTACCTTAATTTTTTTAATTTAAAACCCTGGTTTTTTATTCATCGTTCATAAATTTTCTTATGGTTAAAAAATATTTTATTTTCTCATTTGCGCTTCTATCCGCACTCTTTAGCTTTTCGCAATCATCTTTACCTTCAAATATTTTTCTAAAAACGCTGCCTGATGGCTTGCAGGTAATGGTTATTGAAGATCATAGTGTTCCTTTGGCAACCATAGAAATTGCAGTAAAAAATGGCTCCTATACAGAACCTCCGGAATATAACGGGCTAAGCCACTTGTATGAGCATATGTTTTTTAAAGCCAATAAAGATTATCCAAGCCAGGAAGCTTTTATGGACAGGGTAAAAGAACTTGGAATTTCTTTTAATGGAACAACCAATACAGAAAGGGTTAATTATTTTTTTACATTACCAAAGTTCAATTTAACCGCCGGGTTGCAATTTATGAACGCGGCCATACAATATCCTAAGTTTGATTCAACAGAAATGAAAAAGGAAAACGTTGTTGTGGATGGTGAATTTCAGCGAAATGAGTCGAGCCCGTTTTTCGCTTTAAGAGATACGATCAATCATCACTTGTATGGCGATTTGTATAGTCGTAAGAATGTGATTGGTAATCACGAGGTAATTTTATCGGCAACACCTGCTAAAATGGAAGCAATTAAAAATAAATACTATTGGCCAAATAATTCGCTACTCACCATCGCCGGTGATGTAAATCACGAAGATGTTTTTAAACAGGTAGCAACAATTATCGGTGGCTGGAAATCTTCCGGTTTTGATCCATTTAAAAAATATCCCATCCCGGAATTTAAGCCCTTAAAGAAAGACGATTACTTTATTGTAAGTTCAGAGAATGCCCGGGTTCCTGTCGCCGTTTATAATTGGTTTGGGCCTGATACAAGGAACGATGTTAAGTCAACTTACGCGGCAGATGTATTTTCATTTATTTTAAGTCAAAACTCTTCAAAGCTTAGCAAGGCGCTAATAGATTCAGGCCTTGCATTCCAGGTTAATCTGTCTTATCAAACACAAAAATACGGAGGCACAATTTCTCTTTCTGTTGTACCCAATCCGGCCAAAATAAAGGCTTGTATAGGTGAGGTTGAAAAGCAAATAAAAATGCTCGATAATGATGATTATTTTTCCGACGAACAACTGGCAACAGCAAAGCGTCAGTTAGAAATAAGTGACATCAGAGAGAAAGAAGTAACATCCAATTATGTTCACTCCTTATCATTTTGGTGGTGCTCTGCAACATTAGATTATTATTTTACTTATTTAGATAATTTAAGAAAAGTGTCGAGAGCCGACATTCAACAATATGTGCGCAAATACATAAAAAATAAACCATTTGCAGCGGGACTGCTCGTGAGCCCTGCGATGCAACAACAAGTGCATCCCGAAACTTTTTTTAAAACAAGTAATTAATTTATAAAAATAATTTATGAAACATATTGTATTGTGTTTAATAGTAGTTCTTTCTTTTTTTACGATCAATGCTTCAGCGCAGAACGCAGCAGAAAAATTTACCGTGGAAGGCATCCCGGTAATAATTAAATCGACTGTAAAAGATATTATTAATGTCAGCGTTTATTATCGTGGGGGAGTTGCTAATTACAAGGCTGAACAAGCAGGCCTGGGTAACCTGGCACTTTCCGCAGCAACGGAATGTGGTACAAAAAAATACACCAAAGACGCTTTCAAAGACATGGCGGATAAGTATGGCATTGACATAAATAGCAATGGCACTTATGATTACGGGGTCATCAGCCTCAATTGCATTACCAAGTATTTTAATGAAGGGTGGGATTTACTTACAGAAGCTGTAAATAATCCTGTTTATGAAGAAAAGGAATTTAATCTTCTTAAGCAAAAGGTTATCTCAGGTATAAAAAGCCAGGAATCTAACCCAGATAGTAAAATCAATAAAATGGCAGTTGATTATACTTTTAAGGGAACGGTTTATGAAACAGATCCAACAGGAGAAGTTAATACAGTAACCGGCTTGACTGCGGCAGATGCCAAATCTTATTATTATACTACGCTATTGGATAAAAGTAAAATGTTTATTGTTGTTGTGGGAAAAGTATCCAAACAGGAAATTACTGATAAAATAAACAAAGCTTTCGGCGCAATAGCGTCTAAGCAGTACGTTAGTCCAAGCTATAAAACGCCTTCGATTGATTCAAATTCTGTAAACATTGTTTCAAGAAAGTTAGCTACTAATTATATTATGGGCGTTGTAAACGCACCAGCTTTTACCTCAGGCGATTTTGTAGCTAACCGGGTTGCCTTTGCCACATTTAGTCAAAATTTGTTTACTGAAATTAGAACGAAACGCAATCTTTCTTACGCGCCATATGCATTCACGGTGCAGCAGGAAATGCCCTATAGCATTATGTATGTGAGCACAACCAACCCTAAAGCTTCCGTGGAAGTGATGGTGAATGAAATTAAGCGGATAAAGGAGAAAGGCTTCTCTCAAAAAGAATTTAATGATACTAAGAATCTCTTCATTACCGGTAATTATATGAAACAGGAAAGTACCAATGCGATCGCTTCTTCGTTAGGTGCAGCGGAGGTTCTTGGCAATTGGCAAATGTCAGAAGAATTTATTGGCCGCGTTCAGAAGATAACGCCGGAAGAAATGACCAATAGTTTTAAAACATATATTAAAGGGATCAACTGGAATTATCTCGGGGATGAAAAAGCTGCTGATGAAGCCAAGGGAGCATTCCAATCTTCAGTTAATTAAACAGCTTTGCTTGTAAGGCAAAATTTATTCGAAAAAATCATCCAGGCTCCTCTTTTCTTTCTTCGTAGGACGGCCTTGTTTGCTTTGTCTTTTTCCTGTATTAAAGACGAAGGAAGAATTATGAATTTTTTCTTTTTCTTCTTCGGGCGTGAGGTCGATATAAAACTGTATTGCTTCAGCAAATTGAACTCTTGTATGCAATAAACCCGACACTTCAACAAGCCATTTTTTTGCTTCGGTTTTTATTTCATATTGTTCGCCAATGGTAACTGTTTTTGCGGGTTTTACATTGATACCTTTCCACTTTACTTTGCCGTTATTGCAAGCTTCAGATGCCAGGCTACGCGTTTTAAAAATTCTTATCGCCCATAAATATTTATCAATTCTTAATTTTTCTTTTTCAGCCATACACAAATTTAGGATTGAATTATATAAATGGTATCAGAAGCTGTAATGTGTTGACGTATTTTTGCGGCAAAAAAAAATCAATGGCAAATATTAAAAGCAAGAGCTTTATTCTTATTGTTATTTTATGCTTTTCATTTCATGGCTTTGCGCAATTTCGTGCAAAGGAAATTAACTGGACAACCGATGGAACTGCGTATTTAAAATTAAGTGATGGTAATATTGTAAAAACCGATGTAAAAACAAATACCGAAACCATCATTGTAAAAAAAGAACAGGTTACTGCTTCGGGAAGTGACAGCCCGTTAGCTTTTAATATTTATAGCTTTTCTCCTGATTATAAAACTTTATTAATTTTTACAAATACTGCCAAAGTATGGCGCTATAATACCCGTGGTGATTATTGGATATTGAACCTTGGCACTAACCAATTAACGGAGCTTGGTAAAGGCTTGCCGTCTCAATCTTTAATGTATTGTAAATTATCTCCCGATGGAAAAAGCGCGGCTTATGTGAGTGGACATAATCTTTATAAAGAAGACATCACATCGCACCAAATCACCAAGCTAACGGCCGATGGTACACGAAAATTTATCAATGGTACTTTTGATTGGGTTTATGAAGAAGAATTTGGTTGCCGCGATGGATTTAGATGGAGCCCTGATAGTAAGAAGATTGCTTTCTGGCAAGTTGATGCCACAAAAGTTCGTGACTATTATATGCTGAATACAACTGACTCAGTGTATTCTAAAGTTATACCTGTTGAATACCCAAAAGTTGGCCAGCCACCATCGCCGGTACACATTGGCGTAATCACCGTTAGTAACGATGATATAAAGTGGATGAATATTCCCGGAGATCCTCAACAACATTATATTCCAAGAATGGAATGGGCGAACAATTCCAACGAAGTGGTATTGCAACAACTGAACAGGAAGCAGAACGAAAGCAAACTTTTTTATTGCAACGCAACTACCGGTGATGTGAATAATTTTTACACTGAAGACGATAAGGCATGGATCGATATAAAATCAAGATGGAACGACGATGACCCAACCTGGTGGGAATGGCTCAACAACGGAAAAGATTTTTTATGGGTGACTGAGAAAGATGGCTGGCGGCATATTTACCTGGTAAGCCGCGATGGTAAAAAAGAAACTTTAATTACTAAAGGAAATTATGATATAGAAAATATTCAATGTATTGATGATAAAAATAATTATGTCTATTTCATGGCATCCCCAAATAACGCTACTCAACTTTATTTATACAGGGTAAAAATGGATGGCAAAGGAAAATTAGAGTTATTGTCTCCATCAAATATGGTTGGCACACACAAATATAATATTTCACCCGGGGCAAAGTATGCACTGCATTCATTTTCCAATTATAAAACTTTTCCTGCTACTGAATGGATTTCATTACCAGATCATAAACCATTAAATGCAGAAAAAAGTATCGTGAAGAATATGAGGGTGAATGAAAATTCTAATGTTGAATATTTTAAAGTTACCACTGATGATAACATCACCTTTGACGGTTGGATGATAAAGCCTGCAAATTTTGATTCAACTAAAAAATACCCCGTTGTTTTTTATGTATATGGTGAACCCGCAGCCTCAACTGTTGGGAATAGCTTCGGTGCACAACGAAATTTCCTGTTCAACGGTGATATGAGTATTGAAGGTTATATCCAGGTTTCCGTTGACAACAGGGGTACTCCATCCTTACGAGGTGCCGAATGGAGGAAATCTATCTACGGGCAAATTGGAAGGCTTAACATACACGACCAGGCGATGGTAGCAAAAAAATTATTAGAAAAATCCTATTTTGATAAAGATCGTGTTGCCGTGTGGGGATGGAGCGGCGGCGGTTCTTCCACATTGAATTTGATGTTTCAATACCCTGAAATATATAAAACCGGAATTTCCATATCCGCGGTTGATAATCTTTTGTTTTATGATAATATTTATGAAGAAAGATATATGGGATTGCCCCAGGAAAATATGGAAAATTATGTGAAGGGATCGCCTGTTTATTATGCAAAGAATCTTAAAGGAAATTTACTTTTTATACATGGCACCGGTGATGATAATGTACAATATGATAATGCGGAGGCAATGTTGAATGAATTGATAAAATACAATAAGACCTTTCAATTTATGCCTTATCCTAACAGAACACATAGCATTTCTGAAGGACCCGGTACACGAAAGCATTTGTCAACTTTATATTCCGATTATTTAAGAAAAAATTGCCCTCCAGGGCCGCTGTAAAATTTTTGAACAATAAAAAAGCTGTGTACCAAATGATACACAGCTTTTCTATTATACCCAGCGAATTTACTGATATAAACTTTTCAGTTCAGCTTTCATTTCACCAACTGATGCTGTTGGATTTTCTCCCGAGGATGTAAATAAAGTGTGAGAGTCTATACTTTTACCATAAAAAGCGTCATTTGCTTTTTGGTCAACGTCAATTGCAGAACCACTAAGGCTTATACCTGCAAATAATCCTTTACTCCTTGAATACGAATATACTTCCGCTTCCATTTTATAGTCTGTACTTGCAGTTGAATTCCGTCCAACCGGGCCGGCCGTGGCCGAAATATCTCCGCCAAGTGTGAAACTACCCCTTCCAATCTTTTCAAGCGTTTCCCTCTTTTTAAAAATAAGTACGAGATCAATAGATTGAACACCAGCCTGTAATCCTACGCTCCCACCAGTAATAGTTACAAATACAGGATTACTCCAGGTTCCATTAGGAAGTTTTACCATAGCTATGCCTTTTCCTCTTTTAGCGGCCAGTACAAAACCTCCATTTATAAGTTTTGGAACAACTATTATTCCTTCTGTCACTTTTAATAATTCTGCCGGAATGCTTTCTTTCATATTG
>JBBRSV010000068.1:0-25250 GCA_038245055.1 Chitinophagales bacterium
AAAGTGATGAATCTCTTGTGGCAATGTTTTGCTCATTGTGGAGATAAATTATTTGGATTTGAATCTTCGGAATGTATGAAAATGAGCCGCTGGCTTTTAATGAATAAGTGTTCCGATTACCTTATAAAGTGTAAGGCAACTTGTGAGTATAACTAACGCTCCAATTGCGATAAACATTTTTTTAACGGGAACCTTACCCACCAGCTTTGCAGCAAGTGGCGCGGCCAGCAGGCCTCCAAATATCAGTCCTGCTATATCTACTAAAGGTAGGCTTTTTAGAAAAATAAAAAAGGTAATCGAACTGCAAAGCACTACAAAAAATTCAGCAAGACAAACGGAACCAATAACATAGCGGGGGCTTTTTCTTTTTGATATTAAGGTACTTGTAACCAGGGTTCCCCATCCGCCACCAGCGAATGAATCCATAAATCCACCAATTGTAGCAAGCCATCCGGCACCTTTTATTTTCCCATTAACTTGTTTTCTTTTAAAGGCTTTTCGTAAAATAAAATACCCGAGATAAAGCGTGTATAATGAAAGGGGAATTGTTATGTAACTTGAATATTTCTGTGCAAAAAATGCAAGTGAAGCTCCAATAACTGCACCTATAATTCCGGGTATAACAAGGCTTCTGAATAATTTTTTGTTGATATTTCCAAAGCGATGATGACTGTATCCTGAGACGCCGCTGGAGAACACCCTGGCAGAGTGCACCCTGCTACTAACGATAGCTGGACTAACGCCATTGGCTAGAAGAAAAGTGGTTGAGATTGTGCCATAACCCATCCCCAGCGAACCATCAACCATTTGAGCGATAAAACCTGTGCAGAACATTATAAAGAAGGGTTTTGTATCTATATAACGTGGAATCGTTTTTACTCCATCAACCAATTCGTTAAAAGGGATGTATGATAAAATTCCATGTCCCAAAATCATGAAGAAAAAAGCAAGAAGGCACCAGCCGACAATTTTCTGCCATTGTTTGGCGCCGGATTTACCAGTCTCTTGGTCTATTTGTTTTGCCGCAAGCACGGTAGTTATTTCATTAAGGTGCTTCACTTTTTCTGAAAAATCGCCATTGATTCCCCGTCTTAGAATTTGCATGTTTTGTAATACATCTTCTATCTCATCCGGCATCATTTCATTGATTTGTTCTTTCAATCGCTTCGCAATTGTTGGCGACGTGCCGTTGGTAGAAATAGCGATTTTAAGATTTCCCTTCTTAACGATCGAGCTTAAATAAAAATCGCACAGTTCAGGTTTATCCGCAACGTTCACCAATTTACCAGCGCGATGCGCATCATCACTAATCTGTTCGCTGGTTACAATATCATTTACCGCCGCAATTATTAAATCTGCTTCCTCAAGGTCAGAAAATGAATAAGGCCTTTCTTCTATGCTGATGTTTGGAATATTTTTTGAATAATTATAAATTTCTTCCTGCACATTAATCGCCACAAGATGAATGATTGTTGCAGGCGAGTTTCCCACAACCGCGGTTAATTTTTCCAAAGCGATATTTCCGCCGCCTATAATAAGCAGGCGAAGTGTTTCAAGCTTTAAAAAAACAGGAAATAATTTATTTCCTTCGTCAATTATTAAATCATTATTTATGCCTGTCACCGTTATGAATTTGACTTGTTTACTTTATGACTAAACAGCTGAACAAAATTTACGCGAATTATATTTTGATCTTCTAAAACAGAAATGGGATTTCGCCATTGAAATATTTTTATATATTGAGTTTGTAAAACTGAAGAATTGCTTACCTTAAAATTAAGGCCTGCAAAGGTTCTGTTTTGATCAAAAAATAGTTGAGTATTTAAATGACCTGGATTTACAAAAATTTCATCACCAGCAAGTAACCTTATTTTATTTTCTATTAATGGGAATGTCCATTCAAACCGGTACCTCAACCTGAATACATATTGATATTTTCCTATTTTTTTATTGTTCGCGGTTTGCTGCAGAAATCGCTGCTCCGTTCTCATTCGCTGAAATAAATTAACCTTGTTTTTAAATTTCAGCATATACGAAGCTTCTTCCCACGTCCTCCATTCGTTTTTAAAAAAGTAATTGGTTTTATTGTATTGAGCACTTCTAAAAAGAGTACCGCCAACGGCTAATGAAAGATTTGGTGTTACACTATAACTTAAGCCAGTTCTTACTGCATACAAAAGCCATTGATCTGCCCAGTTAATGGTTCTTACCTGGGCATCACTTACCAATGCCCATTTATTATTAAAACGAAAGGTGTTGTTATAGGAGAGCCAAAGTATATCATAATGCTTCATTGTCTGTTGCGCCCTTGCCAATGCAGGTGTAGCCAGGAAAAGCAAGATTAAATATTTACGGGCCCTCATTCAATTAAATAGTTTCCTGTATGAATAATCACCAAATCCTTCACCATTTTTTCTTTCAACTTTGAACTCAGAAAATAATTCATCAAGTGTCTCAAGAATCGATTCTTCATCCAAATTTTCTTTATAAATTTTATTAAGCCGTAATCCCTCATGGTCGCCTCCAAGATGAAGATTGTATTTTCCCATTGCGGTGCCAACGAATCCGATTTCAGCATTATAGGATCTTGCACAGCCATTGGGACAACCAGTCATTCTAATGATAATATTTTCGTCGCTTAAACTATTTTTTTCGAGCAGCGATTCAATCTTTGTAATTAATGATGGCATGTAACGCTGCGCTTCTGCAAGCGCCAAGGGGCATGTAGGCAGGGAAACACAAGCCATGGAGTTTTTTCGAATGGCAGAAGCCTTATCTGTGCGCGCGATTACTCCAAATCGTTGTAAAATGGAATCAATCAAATTCTTATCGTCCGCGGAAACTTCGCTGATTATAATATTTTGATTTCCGGTAAAACGAAAATTTGCCTTTCCTGTTTTGGCTATTTCTAACAAAGCGGATTTCATAGCCACCTGCTCATCATCCAGTATTCTACCGTTTTCCACAAAGGGTGTGTAATACCAAAGGCCTGCGTGGTTCTTATACCAGCCATAATAATCAACGCGGTCAGTAAAGGTAAATGGTCTTGCAGGTTGTAGTTTAAAGTTCAGCCTTTTCTCTACCTCTGCTTTAAATACTTCAACTCCTAACCTGTCCACTGTGTACTTTAAGCGCGCCAGTTTGCGGTCGCTTCGGTTTCCAAAATCACGCTGAACCGTTAGTACCTCATAAATAGTTTTCAAAGTTTTTTCTTCGCTGTCTGTGAATCCAATTATGGTCCCTAATCTTGCGTACGTTTGTGCGTTACCGTGAGTCGTTGATAAACCTCCACCGATGGCAATATTAAAACCGAGTAACTCATTGTTTTCTATAATGGCAACAATCCCGATGTCATTAGTGAAAACATCTACATCGTTATTCGGCGGAATAGCAATTCCTATTTTAAATTTTCTTGGCATATACCTTTCCTGGTATAACGGATCCTCCTCGTCTTTTTTATCAAATATTTTTTCCTCATCAAGCCATATCTCATAGTAGGCCCTGGTTTTAGGCATTAGCAAGCTGCTGATTTTATCAGCGTAAGAAAAAATTTCTTCGTGTATAGCTGATTGTTTTGGATGCGCGCTACACATTACGTTTCGGTTTATGTCGCCACAAGTTGCAATAGAATCAAGGTTAGCTTTATTAAACTCTTCTATGGTGGGTTTTAATTTCGATTTGTATAAACCGTGGAGCTGAATGGTTTGTCTTGTTGTTATTTTTATTACACCTGTTGAATTTTCGCCGGCGATGTTATGAGCAGCGATCCATTGGCTGGGGCTTAAAAAACCACCTGGCAAGCGAAGACGAATCATAAAGGAAAATAACCTTTCAAGTTTTTTCTGTGCTCTTTCATCACGCCGATCCCGATCATCCTGCTGATAGATGCCATGAAATTTTATTACAGACTGATCATCTTCACGAAGAGCGCCCGTCAATTCGTCCTGTAAGCTTTCTTTAATAGTTCCGCGCAAGCTGTCACTTGCTGTTTTTATTTTTTCTATCGATGATAAATTTTCCTGCATAATCTCTTTTAATCTAACTAAACCATTATTTAATAAACATCTTTAATGTATCTGCCATCTTCTTTTAAATCATCAAGATATTTCACGGCATCTACAGGTGATCTTTCCCCAAACTCCTCAATAACCTGCAATAATGTTTTTTCAACATCCATGCTCATGGGATCTTTCGAGCCACAAAGGTAAACGTAGGCGCCGGCGTGCAACCATTCAAAAAATTCTTTTCCCTGTTGAAGGATTCTATCCTGTACATAAATTTTTTTTGCCTGGTCTCTTGAAAAGGCTGTGCTCACTTTTGTAAGTACACCCGTATCAACCCAATTTTGTATTTCGCTTTGATAAAGAAAATCAGAAACAAAATGTTGCTCCCCAAAAAAGAGCCAATTTTTGCCAGTAGCGCCATTGGTATCACGTTCCGCAATAAAAGATCGGAATGGAGCGATGCCGGTCCCCGGGCCTATCATAATTATATTTTTATCCTCAGCGGGCAGACGAAATTGATTATTAGGATGAATGTAAAACTGCAGATTTTTTTCAATATCAAAATTCGATAAGAACGCTGAGGCCAACCCATTTTCAATCCGGTTATTTATTTTGAAAGAATTATTTGCAACAGTGATATGGATTTCATTGGGATGAGCGGCAGGGGAAGATGCTATTGAATATAACCTCGGCGCAATTGGTTCTAAAATTTTTACAACGTCGACAAATTGATTAGCATCTTTGACCGGGTAAATTTTTAAAAGGTCGATTAAATCCATTCTTTGAATCACGACATCCTGCTCAACAACTGATGCATACTGTTTTACAACACGTTCTGGCAGGTAAATAATATTTAGTTTTTTATTAAGTAAATCTTCAATCGATAGCAACTCATTTTTATAATCAATATTAGTTAAGCCATCGATGCGGGTTAATGATATGATCTCTTCAACAAGTTGCTTATTATTCTCAGGGATGATTCCTATAGAATCGCCGGGTAGATACACTACATCTCCGGCATCAATTTCTATATGATAAGTTTCTTTATTGCTACCCCTGTCATTCAAATTTATATGAGCGAGTAATTTTCCCTGATAAATTTTCTTACCAGGCACTTTTCTTGTTTCAACTTTTGGGGCGATAATTGAATTGACTTCTGGGTTATCTTTTAGCGTTTTGCAAATTTCGTCAAACCATTGCTCAGCCTCATTATTGTAATCAATATCGCATTTTTGGATCGGGAAAAAACGCTTTCCGCCTAATTTGGTGAGCTGCTCATCTACGTCTTCCCCAGCCTTACAAAATAGCGGATAGGAAGTATCGCCCAAAGCAAGCACACTGTATTTTAATTTATCTAACCTGAATCCATTTTGATGCACATGGTCATAAAACTTTTTTGCTGCCGTCGGCGGCTCACCGTCACCGTGAGTACTTATAACGGCAAGAAAATATTCTTCTTTGGTAAGATCTGACAGGCGATATTGATCAAGGCTCTGCACTTTTGCATGAATACCTTTTTTCTTGGCCTTAGCAGCAAATTCGGTAGCTAATTTTTTTGAATTCCCAGTCTCTGTGCCGTATGCAATGGTAATTTTATTTATTCCGTTTTTTCCTTCAGCTTTCAATGGTTCATTAGTTCCTTGTGTTGAGACAACACCATTGAAATATCCATTCATCCACAGAATTTCATCATTGGAAGAATTGCTGATCAGATCAACTAATATTTTTAATTTATGCTCAGCTAACATGTTTTTGCAATTTATCTGTTTCAATTATTGATACTACAGGGCTCGTCATCGGTTCAAAATAATAATCTGTACTATTACGGTTTTGAATCCATGCAAACTGTTGCTGAAGCGCTACAACTTTTCCAATGATGACTAACGTAGGAGATATAAACGATTTCTTTTTGAATTTTTTTTCATATTCATACAAACTTGATGTATAAACGTTTTGAAGTGGTGTAGTCGCTTGCTCAATTATTGCCAAAAGTTTATCCGGACCGATTTTATTTTGTATCAACTTTTCAGCCACTATAGATAGTGTTTCTGATGACATATAAAAAACCAACGTATCGTCAGTCCGGGCCAACTCTCTCCAATAATTATCTGGCACTATATCGGATTTATAATAAGTCAAAAAACGGACGGCAGTTGCGTAGTTTCTTGCTGTGAGCGGAATGCCGGCGCAGGCTGCAGCTCCCAAAGCTGCCGTTACGCCTGGTACTATTTCATAAGAAATATTATGAGCAACGAGCGCATTTAATTCATCCATAATATTTGAGAAAATTGATACATCGCCGCCCTTTAATCGTACCACTAATTTCCCGGCCAATGCATATTGAACCATCAATTCGTTAATGATTTTTTGCGGTGTAGAAACTCCTCTACGGCTTTGTTTTCCGATATGAATAATTTCAGCATTTGGATGGGCATACCTTATCAATATTTCTTCGCTCACTAATCGATCTGTAAGTATCACATCAGCCTTGCCAAGATATCTTGCAGCCTTCATAGTTATGAGCTCCGGATCGCCTGGGCCTGCTCCTGCAAGTATCACTTTTGGTAGGTTATGTTTTTGTTGGACCATGTTAGTCTACTAAATTTGTAGGATTATTATTTAAAAAATTTTACTATTGAATCATGCAGGCACCAACTGTCACGCAACTTGTTTCATCAATTAAAATTGCTCCTCCGTTTTGCCGTAATTTTTTATAAGAATCATAAGCAATAGGCGAGGAAGTTTTTATAGTTGCTTTAATGATGTCGTTGAGCATTGCTTTCTCTGGCGAATAATTTTTTTGCAGTGTGTTTACATCCAATTTGTATTCAATTTCTTTCACTACACTTTTCACTAAACGGCTATTGATCTGCAGCAGATATCTATTACCAGGCTTCAAGGGTTTGTTATCCATCCAGCAAAGTAACACTTCAAATTCCTGCGCGCTTTGTGGCTGATTATCTAACGGAACAATCATATCTCCACGGCTTACGTCCACGTTATCTTCCAAATGAAGCACAACGCTTTGTAATGCGTAAGCCACATCAATTTCCTGCCCATCAATTTCTATTGCTTTTATAGTACTTTCTATTCCGGATGGAAGAACAATAACTTTATCTCCTTTACGATAAATGCCGCTGATAACCTGGCCGGCATATCCCCTGTAATCGTGTAGATCCGCTGCCTGCGGGCGAATTACATATTGAACTGAAAATCTTGCATCAGTTAAATTTATATCCGAATCAAGTTGAACATTTTCTAAAAGATGCAATAAAGATTCCCCTTCAAACCACGAAAAATTTGCAGACTTTTCAACAATGTTGTCGCCATTTAAAGCACTTATCGGAATGTATTGAACATCTTTAAGATCAAGTGATTTAGCAACTTCCTGGTAATCGATAACGATATTATTGTAAACATCTTCAGAATAATCTACAAGATCCATTTTATTGATGGCGACTACTACATGTGGAATATTAAGAAGCGATGTGATAATTGAATGGCGCCTGGTTTGTTCTACCACGCCATTTCTCGCATCAATAAGAATAATCGCCAGCTCTGAATTTGAAGCGCCCGTAACCATGTTGCGGGTGTATTGAATATGGCCTGGTGCATCGGCAATAATAAATTTTCTCTTTGGCGTTGAGAAATATTTGTAAGCAACATCGATGGTAATTCCCTGCTCTCTTTCTGCGCGTAGCCCATCCGTTAGTAAAGCCAGATCGATTTCGCCGCCAGCTTTATTTTTGCTTTGTTTTTCTATTGCCGCTAGCTGGTCAATTAATATTGATTTACTGTCAAACAAAAGGCGTCCAATTAAAGTGCTCTTTCCGTCATCAACGCTACCGGCAGTAATAAATCTTAGAATGTCCACTAAATTTTATTTTAGATTTTAAATGTTGAATGACTATTTGAAACTTACAAATCATCATTCAATATAATTTTAAAAATATCCTGTCTTTTTTCTGTCTTCCATTGCGGCTTCTGAAACTTTATCATCAATTCTTGTTTCCCCGCGCTCGCTGGTTTTTGTAGCAATTATTTCTAATATAATATCATCTATATTATTTGCACTAGACTCGACTGCAGCAGTACATGTCATGTCACCAACAGTTCTGTATCGAACGGTTTTTTTCGATATCACATCAGTTGCGTCCGTTTTAATAAAGTCTGACACGGCCACCAACTGGCCTTCAAATTCTATCACTTCACGATCGTGAGCAAAATAAATAGAAGGCAATTCGATTTCATTTCTTTTAATGTAATTCCAGATATCAAGTTCTGTCCAGTTGCTTATTGGGAAGGCGCGAACATTTTCTCCTTTGTGAATTTTACCATTATAAGTGTTCCACAATTCAGGCCTTTGCAGTTTAGGATTCCATTGTCCAAATTCATCTCTTACGGAAAAAATCCTTTCTTTCGCCCTCGCTTTTTCTTCATCTCTTCGGGCTCCGCCGATTAATGCATCAAACTTGAACTCTTCAATAATATCAAGCAGGGTATAGGTTTGCAAAGAATTTCTACTGGCAAATTTTCCCTTTTGTTCCGTAAGATTTTTTTCCCTGATGGTATCTTCTACTTTGCGCACAATTAAGTTTTCACCAATTTCTTTCACAAGTTTATCTCTGAATTGTAGCGCTTCCGGAAAATTATGTCCTGTATCAATGTGCACTAATGGAAAAGGAAATTTACCCGGACGAAAAGCTTTTAAGGCAAGATGAACAAGCGTAATAGAATCTTTTCCACCAGAAAATAATAATGCTGGCCGCTCAAACTGCCCGGCCACTTCACGCATAATATGAATTGCTTCTGATTCCAGTTGGCCTAAATAATCCAGGTGATATTCGCTCATCTTTATTCTTTTTTATTTCAATTACGATTCTTGCAGATGAACATGCAAGCCACATTCTTTTTTGGTACTATCTTCCCACCACCAACGCCCCGCCCGAAAATCTTCTCCGGACCTTATAGCGCGCGTGCAGGGCGCACATCCTATACTTACAAAACCTTTATCATGTAATGAATTGTATGGAATATCATTTTCGTTGATATAACGTTTTACTTCTTCTGTAGTCCAGTAAAGCAGTGGATGATATTTTATGATGTTATTACTTTCATCCCATTCTATTTGCGCCATTTCATTCCTGTCTGACGAATGTTCTGCACGAAGCCCGGTGATCCATATAGAATTATCTTTCAAGGCTTTTTTCAATGGATTTACTTTTCTAATATAACAACAATCTTTCCTGTTTTCAACAGATTCATAAAAAGAGTTGGGACCTTTCACTGCAACAAAAGCCTCTAACAATGACTGGTCAGGATAGAAAGCTTTAATGCGTGTTTTATACCTCTCGTTAGTGGCATTCCAAACAGAATATGTTTCAGGAAAAATTCTTCCGGTATCCAGTGTAAAAATATTTATAGGTAAGTGATTGCTTAAAATCTTATGCGCTATTACCTGGTCTTCAAAACTAAAACTTGTTGAAAACGTTACCTGCTCGGGGTATTCAATTATTAACGCCATAAGAAATTCATCAATACTTAAACCATGCGCTTTTTCTGCTAGTTGATTTACATGGTCTTTTAGTGTCGTGAACATGGTATTGTTTTTTGATAAAGGCCTTTTAAAAGATATAAATATTTATGGTGGAATTAGGGAAGTTGAGGATTAACAAGATGATCAACAACAATAGCGCTGAGAGTTGGAGTTGCAGCGCATATAGTTTAACGGGAAAAATAGTTTCATGTTGGTTAATTGTAATAGTCTACAACAAAAGTAGGGTATTAAAAATTAATTTTTATAAAAAAATTTTAAACTATTTTTTTCCTGGTAAAAAAAATAAGGTGTTAATGGGGGAAATAATATGACAACGAATAGTGTATAAAATAGTAGACATAAAATATTCTGTAATAATTTTTGTAGGTCAGCATGAAAGAAGAAATTTTTAATAATCTTTTTAGTTGATCTATTAAAAATGATTTCAATTGATCTATGTCAATTGAATTAGTTAACCCACCTCAATGGAGCTTAGCATTCTTGCACAGTAACTTTGCATTATAAAAAAATAAGAATTATGAAAAAAATATTAGCAACTAATAGTACAAATTGGTATGCGTTAATTGCAAGGCTCGCTTTGGGAATAACCATATTTCCGCATGGTGCTCAAAAGTTATTGGGCTGGTTTGGTGGTTATGGTTTTAACGGAACCATGTCGTTTCTAACGGGCCAGGTACATCTTCCGTGGGTTATAGGTTTATTAGTAATTCTTATCGAATTTTTTGCGCCGCTTTTATTAATTTTTGGTTTTGCAACCCGCATCGCCGCATGCGCACTTATTGTAAATTTTTTAGGTGTGTTCTTTAAAGTTCATATCCAAAACGGATTTTTTATGAACTGGAGTATGCAGCCTAACAAAGGTGAGGGATTTGAATTTTTCATATTACTTTTTGGCGTCGCAATTATTTCATTAATAGCTGGCGGCGGTAAGGCAAGTATTGATGCTGCAATTGTAAAAGGGTAATGAGAATGAATAAAATTTGAAATAATGTCAGCGTTAGGAGATTTTAATAAGTTCACGAGCAAGCTGCAAAAGCAAGATCAAACTATGCCGGTTTTATTTATCGGGCATGGCTCGCCCATGAATGGGATTGAGCATAACCAGTTTAGTGAAAGTTGGGCCAGGCTTGCAAAAGAGATACCTATTCCAAAAGCAGTGATCGTTGTTTCTGCGCACTGGCTTACAAAGGGCACGAAAATAACGGCAATGGATTTTCCTGAAACTATTCACGATTTTGGCGGCTTTCCACAAGCGTTATTCAATGTTCAATATCCCGCACCTGGTGATCCTGCACTGGCAATGGAAACTGTTTCAATAATAAAATCTACTGAAGTAGAACTTGCCCATGATTGGGGGCTAGATCATGGTGCATGGACGGTTATTAAAAATATGTATTCCGAAGCAAACATTCCCGTATTGCAGTTAAGTATTGATTATACAAAGGGAGGCCGTTACCATTATGAACTGGCAAAAGAGTTAAGTCAGTTAAGGAAAAAAGGAGTTTTAATTGTTGGAAGCGGTAATATGGTTCACAATCTTAGAATGGTTTCTTTTGATAAAATTGATGATGAATTTGGGTTTGAGTGGGCCATAGAAATGAACCAGGGTTTTAAAAAATTAATTACCGCGCGCGATCACAATACTTTAATAAATTATGAGAATCTTGGTGCCGCAGCAAAACTAGCTATTCCTACTCCCGATCATTATTATCCATTATTATACACTTTAGGCCTGCAGAACAACAATGAAGAAGCCATTATTTTTAATGATAAATTAATGGCGGGCTCTCTCACAATGACCTCTCTGCTGATTCAATAAAACTGTCTTTAAGAATGTTGTGAGTAAATTGGGAGTATCTGTAATCCTTTTTATTTTAAGTTTGATATAGTTGTTCATAATAAATTGGAAAAGCTAAATCATCCAGAGACGTCAACAACAGCAACCAGGTGACGGTGCAGTTGGGCGTTGTAATTTTTTCGGAGCAAACCCTTATGCCAGCATGTGTTTCAAGAGGAATTGCTTGGTTTGCCGACTGTAGAATGAGTAAAAATTAATTTCATATCACAGTTGATTAGGAATAATTTCGGAAGGAGTGCTTTTTCCAATTTTCTATAGAATAAAATCAATTACAATTGCTTCAGATATAGGATACGTAACCCTTCACCAAAATTCAGGGGACTTCGGTATATTATTATTATTCCAATTATTTAATTATAAATATGGTCAATCAAGGATTATATAATGCACAATTTGAACATGATTCCTGCGGGATAGGCTTTGTCGCAAATATAAAGAGCAACAAAAGCCACCAGATTATTTCTGATGCCCTGACCATTCTGGAAAACATGGAGCATCGGGGCGCGTGTGGTTGTGAAATAAATACGGGCGATGGCGCTGGAATACTTATTCAAACACCGCACGAATTTTTCTTTGATGAATGTATAAAGCTTGGGATACATCTTCCTCCTTATCGTAAATATGGTGTTGGCGTTTTATTCTTTCCAAAAGATATTAGGTTAAGAGAAGAGTGCCGGGAGATTTTTAATCGCTCTGCTGAAACGCTTGGTTTGGAAATTATGGGTTATAGAAGAGTGCCCGTTAATACTGATGATATTGGTCTCACTGCATTGTCAGTTGAGCCGGAAATGGAGCAGGTTTTTATCGCATGTCCTGATCATATCAGCAAACCCGATGATTTTGAAAGAAAGCTATTTGTATTAAGAAATTATGCCACGCAAACCATTAGCAATACTGTAAGAAAAGACGCCATAGGATTTTATGTTGCCTCTCTTTCTTATAAAACGGTTATTTATAAAGGCCAACTTACGAGCCTGCAGCTACGTCATTATTTCCCAGACCTCAGCAACAAAAAAATTGTATCAGCTTTTGGATTAATTCATTCGAGGTTTGCCACAAATACTTTTCCTTCCTGGAAATTGGCCCAACCTTTTCGCTACATGGCTCACAATGGTGAAATCAATACGTTACAGGGAAACTTAAATTGGCTAAGAACAAGTGAACGAGGTTTTGTTTCTCAATTTTTTACCAAAGAAGAAATGGACATGCTTCTTCCGGTTGTAGACCAGGGGCAGTCAGATTCTGCGAGTCTTGATAATATGATAGAACTGCTCACTTTATGTGGAAGATCTATTCCGCATGTAATGATGATGTTAATTCCTGAAGCGTGGGATGGAAACGAACAAATGGACCCGGTAAAAAAAGCATTTTATGAATACCATGCTTCTTTTATGGAGCCGTGGGACGGCCCTGCATCAATTTCATTTACTGATGGAAGATTAATTGGCGCTACGCTGGATAGAAATGGCTTACGGCCTTCGCGATATTGTATTACAACAGATGATCGCGTTATAATGGCATCGGAAACGGGTGTGCTTCCAATAGATCCAAAACTTATTAAAGAGAAGGGAAGATTGCAGCCAGGCAAAATGTTTGTGGTTGACCTGGAAGAAGGAAGAATTATAAGTGACGAGGAAATTAAGCAAAGGATCTGCTCGCAAAATCCATATAGCGAATGGCTTAATAAATATAAAATTCGCCTTGAGGAATTGCCTGAGCCAAGAGTTATGTTTACGCACCTCGAACACCAACAGGTCTTTAAATATCAAAAAGCATTTGGCTATACTACGGAAGATCTTGATATTATTATTACACCGATGGCGCTCACTGCGAAGGAACCAACGGGTTCTATGGGCAGCGATGTTCCGCTTGCGATTTTGAGTGACGAGCACCAGCATTTGAGCAGTTATTTCAAACAGCTTTTTGCACAGGTAACCAATCCGCCTATTGATCCCATCAGGGAAAGATTGGTAATGTCGCTGGCCACTTTTGTTGGTAATAACGGTAATCTTTTAGAGGAAGATCCTTTGTCATGCCATAGTGTTTCATTAAAGCATCCGGTGCTTTCTAATAAAGAATTAGAGAAGATTCGCAGCATTGATACAGGAATTTTCCAGGCAAAAACTTTGCAGACTTATTTTATGGCAGATGGTAAGCCTGGGTCCCTGCAGCGTGGCATCGACAGGTTGTGCAGGTATGCTGTTGATGCTGTAACCGATGGTTTTGAAGTATTAATTTTAACTGACAGGGCGATTGATTCTGAACATGCGGCTATTCCTTCCTTGTTAGCCACTGCTGCTGTTCACCACCATCTTATAAGAAAAGGATTGCGTGGCCAGGTTGGTTTGGTAATTGAAGCCGGCGATGTTTGGGAAGTTCATCATTTTGCCTGCCTCATGGGTTTTGGCGCCACAGCTATAAATCCTTACCTGGCTTTATCTACCATTCGCGACATGAAACTTTCAGGAAAAATACATACTGAGCTTGATGCAAGTCAGTTGAGAAAAAATTATGTAAAAGCAGTTAATGACGGGTTGCTGAAAGTGTTTTCTAAAATGGGAATTTCCACCCTGCAATCATACCAGGGCGCACAGATTTTTGAAATAGTTGGCATTAATAAAACAGTCATTGATAAATATTTTACAGGAGCAACGTCCCGCATTGACGGCATGGGTCTCGATGAGATCGCTAAAGAGACTTTGGTAAAACATTTCTTTTCGTTCAGCAAAAAAAACATTCCGTTCGAGCGGCTTCCTGTAGGTGGTCTTTATCAATGGAAACGTAAAGGTGAATTTCATTTATTTAATCCTCAAACAATTCATCTTCTACAATATTCAACGAGGTTAAATGACTATAGTATTTTTAAAAAATATTCAAGGCTTGTAAATGACCAGGGTGAAAAAGCGGCCACCTTAAGAAGTTTATTTCAATTTAAAAATAATCGTCCGTCCATTTCCATTGATGAAGTAGAACCGGCCGAAAATATTTATCGCCGTTTTGCCACAGGTGCCATGTCATTTGGATCGATTTCGTGGGAAGCGCATACTACGCTGGCAATTGCGATGAACCGGCTTGGTGGTAAAAGCAATACAGGCGAAGGTGGTGAAGATGAAAGCAGGTACGAAAGACTGCCAAATGGCGATTATATGCGCAGCAGTATTAAACAGGTGGCTTCTGCGAGATTTGGTGTTACCAGTTTGTACCTGAGTGAAGCAGATGAGTTGCAAATAAAAATGGCGCAGGGTGCGAAGCCAGGCGAAGGTGGCCAATTGCCCGGGTATAAAGTAGATGAATGGATAGGAAAGGTTCGCCATGCTACACCAGGTGTTGGGTTGATTTCACCACCTCCTCATCACGATATTTATTCTATAGAAGACCTTGCCCAATTAATTTTCGATCTTAAAAATGCAAATAGAAAAGCCAGGATTAATGTAAAGCTTGTGTCGAAGGCAGGAGTAGGAACAATAGCGGCAGGCGTTGCCAAAGCCAAGGCGGACGTGATTCTGATTTCCGGGCACGACGGTGGAACTGGTGCCTCACCAATAAGTTCAATAAAACACGCAGGCCTGCCTTGGGAATTGGGCCTTGCTGAATCGCATCAAACACTCGTTAAAAATAAATTACGCAGCCGGGTAGTTCTTCAAACCGATGGACAACTTAAGACAGGACGCGACATAGCCATCGCAACTTTACTTGGTGCCGAGGAGTGGGGAGTAGCAACTGCCGCATTAATAGTTGAAGGTTGTATCATGATGCGTAAATGTCATCTAAACACTTGCCCGGTTGGAGTAGCAACTCAAAATACAGAATTGCGCCAACGATTTACCGGCGATGCAGATCACGTCGTTAATCTGTTTAAATTCTTAACCCAGGAATTGAGAGAAATTATGGCAGAGCTAGGTTTTAAAACGGTTAATGAAATGGTTGGACAAGTTGACTTTCTTGAAAAAAGAGAAAACATTACTCATTGGAAATATAGCAAGCTGGATTTGTCGCCAATTCTTTTTAAAGAACCTTCTTCATCGACTGAAGGTTTATATAAATCTGAAGACCAGGATCATGCCTTAGATAAAGTCCTTGATTGGCAGCTGCTAAAGACCGCCGGTCCTGCAATTGACAATCTGCAAAAGGTAAGGGCATCTTTTGATATCCAAAATACTGATCGTACAACCGGGACTATTTTGTCAAACGAAATAACAAAGAAGTATAAAGGCTGCGGCTTGCCTGACGACACAATTCATTTTAAATTTACAGGAACGGCAGGTCAGAGTTTTGCTGCTTTTAATACAAAAGGGGTTACACTGGAACTGGAAGGTGACGCGAATGATTATTTTGGAAAAGGATTAAGCGGAGCTAAATTGATTATATATCCGTCGAAAGATGCAGGCTTTGTTCCCGAAGAAAATATTATCATTGGTAACGTTGCTTTTTATGGAGCAACTTCCGGCGAAGCCTATATTCGTGGAAAAGCCGGCGAACGTTTTTGTGTACGTAATTCAGGAGCCAATGTTGTTGTTGAAGGAGTTGGTGACCATGGTTGTGAGTACATGACAGGTGGTAATGTGGTAATTTTAGGTGAGACAGGAAGAAATTTCGCTGCCGGAATGAGTGGTGGTATTGCCTACATCTATGATGTTAAGCACGATTTCGAATCATTATGCAATAAAGAAATGGTAGATCTGGATCCCCTGGAGCATGAAGATGAAAAATTATTACATAAACTTATCAGCACCCATTTTAAATTGACAAATAGTACTGTCGCCAATTTTGTATTGAATGACTTTGAGAACCAGTTAAAGAATTTTGTAAAGGTCTTCCCTAAAGATTATAAAAGGGTTTTGCTAGAAAAAAATGTCCTGGAAGTTACACAAATCATCACGGGCAAAATCTAACTATTAGCTGGTTGTTTGGCTAAGATATTTTGGCTGAAACAAATTCGAAGGAGAATTTGATAGTGTCGAATAAAACAAAACAAAAATTAAATTGATTTTTTCGATTGCGCTAAATGGACGAACATGTGCAGTCTGGTTTTTAAAACAAATATTATATAAATCTAAGATAAATGGCGAAACCTTCAGGGTTTTTAGAATTCACCAGAGAACTTCCGCAAAAGCGTGCACCGGAAGAAAGACTGAATGACTATAATGAATTCGTAAATAGGTATACAGAACAAAAGTTGAACGAGCAGTCCGCCCGATGTATGGATTGTGGCACTCCTTTTTGTCACAGCGGATGCCCCTTGGGAAATGTTATTCCTGAGTTTAATGATGCAGTGTATCGCAAGAGTTGGAAGGAGGCATATGAAATATTAAATTCTACAAATAATTTCCCGGAATTTACCGGTCGTATTTGCCCTGCACCTTGCGAGGCATCATGTGTATTGGGCATAAACCAGCCAGCGATAACTATTGAGGAAATAGAAAAACATATTATTGAGATCGCTTTTGATAAAGGATTTGTGCAACCCAAGAGACCCGGAATACGTACCAGCAAGAAAATTGCGGTAGTCGGTTCGGGACCTGCAGGTCTCGCTGCCGCAGCACAGTTAAATTATGCCGGCCACAACGTGACTATTTTTGAAAGAGACGATGAGCCAGGTGGGTTGCTTAGATACGGAATACCTGATTTTAAATTAGAAAAATGGGTAGTAGAAAGGAGAGTTAAATTAATGGAGGAGGAAGGTGTAGTATTTAAATGCAATGCAAATGTAGGAATTGATGTAAGCATTAATGATCTTCTCAGGGAATTTCACGCCATTGTTTTAGCCGGTGGTTCTACAATACCGCGCGATTTAAATATCGAAGGCAGGGAACTAAAAGGTGTTCACTTTGCAATGGACTTTTTAAAGCAACAAAATAAAAGAGTATCTCAAAAGTCAGTTGATGAAGAAGATATTTTTGCAACTAATAAAAACGTTGTCGTTATTGGTGGTGGTGATACCGGCAGCGATTGTGTAGGTACGTCCAATAGGCATAAGGCTACATCTGTAACGCAATTTGAATTGATGCCGAAGCCTCCTGAAAGCCGGCCATCTCACATGCCCTGGCCTTCTTATCCAATGATTTTAAAAACATCGAGTTCTCATGAAGAAGGCGTAAAACGGCATTGGGCAATTGCTACCAAAGAATTTATTGGCGATGAAAATGGAAACTTAAAGGCTTTGAAAATAGTAGACCTTGAGTGGAAATTTACCGAAGATAATAAACCAGCGAAGTTTATAGAGGTTGCTGGCAGCGAAACGGAAATCCCTTGCGAAATTGCATTGCTTGCCATGGGGTTTTTACACCCGCAGCATAGTGGTTTACTGGAACAATTGGAAATTGAATTAGATGAGAGAGGTAATGTGAGAGCAACTGATAAAAATTATCATACCAATATTTCTAAAATATTTGCGGCAGGGGACATGCGGAGAGGCCAGTCTCTTGTGGTTTGGGCAATTTCAGAAGGAAGAGAGTGTGCCAGAAAAGTAGACGAATATCTTATGGGATATTCACTCTTGGAAACCAAAGACCAAAATATCTTACACGAAATTTAGTTCAATAGTTTCAAGTAGACTGAAGCCTGCTCGGTGCAGGTTTTTTCATGCAATCTAGAAAATATTATAAAATAAAATATATGAAATATTCCATAGTATTAAAATTTCTAAAATTGAGGCAATTGTTATATAGTATTGTAAATTAAATCGTTGTAATACTATTCATCATATTACGATTAAATATATGTTACTTTATTATTGCTATTTAGTAAAAAATAGATATTTTTGGTAACATGACTACTTCTTCAAAAAAAAGAACTCTCGCCCAGACAATTCCCTTTTTTGCGTTAATGGCTATTTCGATCGTAGCCTTGTTTGTTCCGGCTATTAAAGATTTGAACGACAGCAAAATTTATAATTCAGCAGATATCTCATGGATTTTAGTGGCCACAGCCCTCGTTTTTTTAATGACGCCGGGGCTTGCTTTTTTTTACGGTGGCATGGTGCACCGAAAAAATGTACTTTCTACCATGATCAAAAGCTTTGTAGCAACAGGAGTGGTCAGTGTGTTGTGGATTACCATTGGATTTAGTTTAGCATTCGGAAAATCAATCGGCGGAGTAATCGGAAACCCGTTTACTCATCTATTTTTTAAAGGTGTTTCTTCTGGAGCTCCCTGGAGCCTCGCACCAACAATTCCGTTAATGCTTTTTGCTCTTTTTCAACTAATGTTTGCCATTATAACTCCAAGCCTTGTTGTTGGCGCTGTAGCCGAGCGAATTCGGTTCTCTTCCTACATTTTATTTATCGTGATGTTCAGCCTTTTTGTTTATGCACCGCTAGCGCATTGGACCTGGAACCCGGAAGGCTTTCTGTTTAAAATGGGTGTACTTGATTTTGCAGGGGGTACCGTTGTTCATATTTCTGCAGGATGTGCAGCGCTTGCGGGGGCAATTGTTTTGAAAAGAAGAAAAGTACATCTTGAGCATAAAGAAATACCACCTGCCAATATTCCCTATGTTTTAATTGGCACGGGGCTTTTATGGTTTGGCTGGTTCGGCTTCAATGCAGGATCTGCTTTAGCTGCAAATTCATTAGCAGTTTCAGCTTTTGCTACAACAAATACCGCCGCTGCCGCAGGTGGCCTGGCGTGGATGTTTTACGATGTGTTGAAAGGTAAAAAACCATCGGTTTTGGGATTTTGTATAGGCGCTGTTGTTGGCTTAGTTGCGATTACTCCTGCTGCAGGTTTTGTAGCAATCCCGCAAAGTATATTTATTGGCGCCGTTGCTGCATTAATTTCTAACGTAGCGGTATATTTTAAATCAAAATCAATACTGGATGATACTCTGGACGTTTTCCCTTGTCATGGTGTAGGCGGCATGGTAGGAATGCTTATGACAGGCATATTTGCAAGCAAAAATATTAATGCCGGCGGCAACGACGGACTATTTTACGGAAACCCTGCCTTCTTTATAACACAGGTAAAAGGCCTGGCAATAGTTGTAGCTTATAGCTTCTCGGTTTCTTATGGCATTTTTAAACTAATCAATTGGATAATGCCCATGAGAGTTAGCCAGGCAGATGAAGAGGCCGGGCTCGATGCTTCTCAGCATAATGAAAAATATCTCCAGGGAACTTTGTTGGTAAAAAATAACGGAATCTCCACAGAACATGAAAGAGGTGTTTTAGACACGCAAAGTTTGTAAAGGAATTTTTTAGCTAATATTATTTGTTATATCTCCAAAAATTGGAGCAAGTAAAGATGCGCGGAATTGCTCATTAATTCTGGAAAAATCTTTGAGGAACATTATTGGTAACAAAACAGTATGTTTAAAGAGCAGGAAATAGGTTTGTTGGACAAGCATTGCTTGTAAACCTATTTTTACCTTAATGTCAATTTTTATATCCCCAAAAATTGGAAAAAAAACGCGCCGAATTCAACACTGCTCCTGAAAATTGTTGATGTTGCCGAAAATTTCTTTAGATTTCCAACTTCTCTAAATTTATGAATCGGGATAATATTTAATATTAGGCCAGTTTTTTAAAAATTCTTCCCGAACATTTCAAATTTTACCCTTTTTACTAGTCGTTGTTCAATGACTGCATATCCTCCATTATTTCCCAAATAAAATATTACCATATTATGAAGAAAACAATGGTAAAAATTGTCCGGCATTTTATATTAATAAAATAAATATATAACAAATTATTTATTAACATCAAATATTATAAATTGTGTAATTTGGTCATATTATTTTGTATATCAATTAATTATGCTGATATAATAGATATATTATAAAAATAAATATATTAAATTAAATTGGTTAAAGATGTAAAAAAGAATATGTTTGGAAAATGGAATTATTAAGTGCCACAAATACGCCTCCCATTTTTATCTTTCATGGTATGGAAGAGGCGATAATTTGCACATCTTCTAAAAATAATTCTCAAAATCCAAATCTTGTTCTAAAGGCTTATTCATTTAAAGAAATGGCAGGTAGCATTTCTCTTCGTTATGAAAAATTTTTACAAAAAACGATGCTGGTAAAAAAGACTGGTGTATTAACCAAAAAAAGGAAAGGAGCGTAGCTGAATGATAACTTCTGAGAAAAGTTAATCGGCTAAACCCCTTTCATTATTAATCTTTAAATCTAAAACAATGTTAAGAAAATTTTTCTTAGGAGCAATGGTATGTTTAAGCTTTTCTCAAGTTTTCTCCCAAACTGACTCCTCCAAACCAGCTGCATCTGCATCACCAGTCCCCACCATCACCGGTTCTGTTGATACCTATTTTAGGTACAATTTCAGTGATCCAAAGTCTGGAGGAACTTTAAATGATTTGAACAATTACACGAGTTTTACCAATTCACAAAATTCTTTTCAACTTGGAATGGCAAATATTCGCGCTGACCAAAGTTTCGGAAAAGCTGCTGCAACAATTGATTTAGGATTTGGTACAAGGGCCGAAGAATTTTCATATGGCGATCCGAATCATCCTACCTTGTTTGCGGTAAAGCAGGCGTACTTGAGTTACGCAATTTCCGATAAGTTTAAATTAACGATGGGTAAATGGGCTACTCATATTGGATATGAGGTGACTGACGCTTATTTAAATCGTAATTACAGCATGGATTATATGTTTTCTTATGGGCCCTTCTCACACGCAGGAATCAAAGCCGATATCGTGTTGGGTAAAAAAAGCGCATTAATGCTTGGAGTCGCTAACACAACGGACCACGTTGCCGAAGCGGGTTCAAGGCGTTATTTGATCGGCCAATTTAGCAAAGGCACTTCCAGTGACAAAGTAAAGGCTTACCTGAATTACCAGGGCTCTTACGGCGGCGCGTTTAATACAACGCAGTTTGATGTAGTAGTTACAGCAGCACTTAGCAGCAAATTCAGTATTGGTTATAACGGCACGGTTCAATCATTTAAAACCGATAGCACATCGAGCGCCAGCTGGTGGGGATCTGCTATTTACCTAACCGTTGATCCAACGACTGCTTTTGGAATTACCCTACGCGCTGAATATTTTGACAATAAAAAGGCTGTTGTTTCTGCTCCTGCAACAAGCATATTTGATCTTACGCTTTCCCCGAATTTCAGGGTTGGTAACCTAACCATTATCCCCGAGCTGAGGCTTGATGCTGGTAAAGACATGATTTTTGAAAAGAGCGATGATACAACAACTAAAACAACTGTTACAGGAATACTCGCCGCAACATATCACTTTTAACTCTTTTAACTTAACAATTTTACACACCAAAAACCTTAACAATGAGATTATCTGATTTTTCCAGAAGCCATCGTTTTTCTAAAACGGGATTCTTAAAAATTTTCATCCCGGTAATGCTAATATTATTTATCCTGGTTGCAATGCCCGCTGTAGCACAGGATGCCGGAGGGGGAAAAACCGGTACGATTAGCGATGTAACTGCAGCAACTGTAGGAAAACCAACCGTTGCAGAAATTGGAGACCAGGCCGGCCATAATAAAATTTCTATAAATATTATGTGGACCCTTATAACAGGGTTTCTTGTAATGTTCATGCAGGCCGGCTTCGCGATGGTTGAAGCGGGATTTACCCAAAAGAAAAATGTTGCTCATACTATGGGTATGAACTTTATGGTTTACGCGATAGGTATGCTCGGATTTTGGATTTGTGGGTTTGCATTTATGTTCGGGGGTGGGCTCAATGTTGCTTCCCTGGGAGGTGCAGCGGGAGTAACAAGTAATGAATTTACTATTAACCTGTTCGGGCATCCTTTTGGCCTTTGGGGTAAAGTCGGTTATTTCTTAAATAGCAGTGTTTATGATGTAGGTATATTCACTTTATTCCTCTTTCAAATGGTGTTCATGGATACTACTGCAACCATTCCGACTGGGGGCATGGCAGAAAGGTGGCAGTTTAAATCTTTTATTGTTTTTGGATTTTTCATATCAATGTTCGTTTATCCAATTTTTGGTAATTGGGTATGGGGTGGAGGATGGTTATCTCAACTCGGTGTAAACTTTGGCCTCGGACATGGGCACGTGGATTTTGCAGGATCTTCGGTAGTTCACGAAGTTGGAGGTGTTGCTGCTTTGGCTGGTGCAATGGTAATCGGGCCGCGTATTGGTAAATATGGCAAAGATGGTTCTGTAAATACAATTCCAGGTCATAATATTCCCATGGCTATTATAGGAACATTTATACTGGCATTTGGCTGGTTCGGTTTTAATCCGGGCTCTACTTTAGCAGGAACGGATCTTAGAATTGCTGTAGTTGCAGTAAACACAATGCTTGCCAGCGCTGGTGGAGCTTTTGCCGCAGCATTGTTCATGAAAGCAAAAACAGGTAAATGGGATCCGGGAATGATGGCCAATGGATTACTTGCCGGGCTTGTTGCTATTACTGCACCTTGCGCTTTTGTAAACGCTCTTTCAGCAGTAGTCATAGGAGTAATTGCCGGGATATTAGTAATCGTTATCGCGTTATTTGTTGATACTAAATTGAAAATAGACGACCCGGTTGGCGCATTTGCAGTTCATGGAGCCAATGGTATTTGGGGTGTCCTTTCTTTAGGATTATTTGCTGACGGGACTTACGGCGATGGATGGAACGGAGTTCCTGGAACCGTGAAAGGCCTTTTTTATGGCGATGGTAAGCAATTTGTGGCAGAACTCATCGGTGCTACCACGTGTTTCATTTTTGTATTCATTGTGATGTACCTGTTCTTTAAATTATGTGCTAATAGCCCTATCGGTCTAAGGTCTACAGCCGCAGACGAAATTGCCGGTTTGGATATTCCGGAAATGGGTCTACACGGGTATGTAGATTAATTAATCATTTTTTAAATAAACTGATTTGACAAAATTTATCAGAAAAGCAATTAACCCAATTAAGCTGTTTATAAATGACAGCCGTTTTACGGGCGTATTGTTGCTTGCTTGTACGGCGGCGTCATTAGTATTTTCTAACTCATCTGCCGGCGATTCTTACCGCGCTTTCTGGAATACAGAACTGCATTATGGCGTTTCATTCCATCTTCCTCACTCTGGTTTAAAATGGATCAACGATTTCCTAATGGCAATTTTCTTTTTACTTGCCGGTATGGAAATTAAGCGCGAGTTATTAGCTGGGGAATTATCAAGCTTTAAAAAAGCAGTACTGCCATTTGGCGCAGCTCTCGGAGGCATGATTCTGCCTGCTCTTATATATTCATCTTTCAATGTCAACTCCGGTTTTGCGCACGGCTGGGGTATTCCAACAGCAACCGATATTGCTTTCTCCTTGGGCATCGCATCTTTATTCGGAAAAAAAGTTCCTGCGAGTTTAAAAATATTTTTAATGGCGCTTGCAATCATTGATGATTTAGGTGCTATTCTTGTGATCGCCATTTTTTATGGCAACCAAATAAAATGGTTGTTTCTCCTGGGTGGCGCTGCGGCTTATGGAGCCATTTGGGTTTGTAATTATTTTAAAATTAAGCCGGGCCTTATACACATCATTCTATCTCTTACACTTTGGTATCTTATTTTTAATTCAGGAATAGAGGCAAGCATTAGCGGCGTATTGATTGCGTTTACGATTCCGGTAAACTCGTTACCTAAATTTGAAAATGCCATTCATAAATTTGTAAACTTTTTTATTCTGCCCGTTTTTGCATTGGCAAATACTGCCATCTTAATTCCAGCGGACATTGAAAGTTCATTGAAAGATTCGGTAAGTATGGGAATTATGTTCGGGCTGGTTATTGGAAAGCCGGTAGGTATTTTTATTTTCAGCAAAGCCATGATTTCTTTTAAGGTGGCGAAGCTACCCACTAATACAAATTTAAAACAGTTGTTAGGTGTCGGATCGCTTGCCGGCATTGGTTTTACTATGTCCATATTTACGACTACGTTGGCTTTTCGGGAAGAAATATTCAGAGACATCGCGAAGATTTCTATTCTTTCAAGTCTTGTATTATCAATGGTTTTAAGTTTTATCTATTTTAAATTGATAGATAAAAAAGTTATCGCGCCTGTACACAAAAAGCCTTCAATAGGTCGGTTACCATCGTTAGCTGTAGGTTAAAATAAAAAAAGAATTGGAGTTTGAAATAAAACAGATTTTGAAATATTCTCTTTGAAAACTACAAGCCTTTTCATTTTTATGAAAGGCTTTTTTTAAATTGTGACCATGCGATGAAATGTATGGGAACAATAAATTATGTAAAATGCTTCAATACAATTTTTAAAAAATTGACCAGCAGGCATTAAACTTGAAATTTTTATGTCGACGATAATAATTATAGCATTCATATTTGCAATTGTAATAGCATGTATTTTTTTAGCGTGGCGCGATGACAAGATCAGCGATCTTGAAAAGCGGGTTGAAATACTGGAACTTCAGGCCAATAAGAAAATTGTGAGCCGATTGTTTTTTGTGGAATTAAAATCCATCAACAGTGTGCTCGATACATTGAACAATTGCTTTTATGAAATAGATAAAAATGGCGACTACGATATTGATACAGAATACAGGCTGGAGGATGTTTCTGACGAATGGTGGGAATCTTTATCATTGAGCGACCTTGAAATCGTTAATAAAATAAAATAATGGATGCGATATTTTATTAAATATTTTCATCTGTTAGTAACTTCTGCTATTTAATATTTAACTCTACTTTATTTGTTAGAGCAGCATGTATTCTTCCGACCATACAGCCCTCAAATCTTACCGGCAACGCATTGAATAGCGATTCGGGTTTAATTTAATCCAACTATAAATGAAATGCACTGCAATATGTTTTTTTGAATTACGTTTGACCTTAATAGTTATTTAAATAATTCTAAAATGTATGCGTCAAATCGATTATTTACAAAGCC
>JBBRSV010000069.1:0-25103 GCA_038245055.1 Chitinophagales bacterium
GATCTATTGATTTTCTAAATAATTATTTAGAATTTGCAGCGAATAGATATTTTTACCGGTCAATAATTCTATGGGGTTGAAACTTTTTTCTGTACTGTTATTCGCAATATTTGCTTGCCAGCCGATATATTCACAAACATGTTCCGTTCTTGGCCAAAATCCATCTACAGCATTTCCGGTTTGCGGTACCGACACTTTTAGTCAAAGCACTGTTCCTTATTGTGGCGGAAAATTATTACCTGGCCCGTGCAGCACAGATGGCATCGGTGATACAAATCCTTTCTGGTATAAATTTACCTGTTTTACTCCTGGCACTTTAGGTTTTTTAGTAACGCCAAATGACCTGGCAGACGATTATGATTGGGAACTATTTGATATAACGGGACAAAATCCTGGAGATGTTTTTACCAATGCTTCTCTTTTTGTGGCATGTAACTGGTCTGGAAACACTGGTCTCACGGGGGCTTCGGCAGCAGGGACATCGTTACAAAATTGTGCGGGACCAAGCTTCCCCACTTTCAGTGCAATGCCCACGTTAAAAGTAAGACATGATTATCTTCTTTTAATAAGCCATTTTACTAAATATACGCCATCACAAAACGGGTATAAATTATCATTTGGCGGCGGCACAGCAGGCATCACTGACACGCTGCTACCGGATATTGTAAATGCTTCATCATCTTGCGACGCAACACAAATAACCGTGAGGCTAAATAAAAAAATGAAATGCAGTAGCCTTGATGCAAATGGAAGTGATTTTAATATTTTTCCGGCTGTATCAACTATTATTGGAGCAAAAAGTACTGACTGCAACAATGGCTTTGACATGGACTCTTTAACGCTCACCATGAGTAATCCATTGCCGCCGGGCAACTATATTATTACTGCAAAAAATGGGGATGACGGAAATTCATTATTGGATGTTTGTGATAGAAATATTCCCGCAGGAAACAACATACCACTGGTTATTCCTTTTTTAATTCCCACGCCGATGGATAGCCTGAACAGTGTTGGTTGCGCCCCACAATCGTTGCAATTGGTATTTAGCAAAAAGATAAGTTGCAGTTCTATTGCCAGCGACGGAAGTGATTTTAAAGTAACAGGCCCAACCCCTGTTTCGATAACGGGTGCAAATGGTAATTGTGTAAATGGCCAAACGAACGTTATCAATGTTATTTTATCTGGAAAAATTTTAACCAGCGGAAATTACCAAATTAAGCTCGTACAGGGAAGCGATGGAAACACCATCCTGGATGAATGCAGCCAGCAAACTCCCGCCGGCTCAACTTTAAATTTTGCAACAAAAGATACAGTCTCCGCTGACTTCACCTACACGATCTTTCAAAGCTGCCTCGTTGATTCAATTGCTTTTTTTCATAATGGCAATAATGGTGTGAATCAATGGGCCTGGAATTTTGGATATGCAGGTACCAGTAATTTGAGAAATCCCATAATCTCCTTCAACACTTTTGGAACAAAACAAATTGCATTGTCCGTTTCCAATGGTATCTGTGCCGATAGTGTTACTAAAACCATCAATCTTGATAATACATTAAAGGCATCATTTGAAACGAATAACCTGCTGTGCCCTGAAGATACGGCGACTTTCATCAACAGCAGCGTTGGTAATATTTCTAATTATAACTGGAATTTTGGAAACGGAAACACAAGTATTGAAAAAGATCCGCAACCTCTTCACTACCCCATTTTAAGTTCTGAAAAAATATACACAGTTCGTCTCGTTATAAAAAATAACGTGGGTTGTTTTGACACTGCCTATCAAAATATAAAAATATTAAAGAGTTGCTATATTGCCGTACCAAATGCTTTTACTCCTAACGGTGATGGCATAAACGATTATCTCTACCCCTTAAATGCTTACAAGGCCGATGATCTTGAATTTAGCGTTTACAACCGGGTTGGCCAGCGTGTATTCAAAACAACTGATTGGACGAAAAAATGGGATGGAACCTTTCAGGGAAATCCGCAAGACGCAAGCATCTATGTATGGGTTCTTAAATATACAAATAGGGATACAGGAAAAAAAGTATTTCAAAAAGGATCAGCGGTATTGATAAGATAAAACCAGGTCAACTATTCCACAACCAATTAATTTTATTTCACCTGTAATCATTCCAGATCACTACGAACTACTTTTCCGGAATTATCCAAAAAATCGGCGTTACCGGAAAAGTAAGTTGTTTTTTTTCAAACGGGTAGGTGACAAAAGTTTAAAAAGAAAGGGCTGACTATCAAAATTACTTTTTTCCATTTTTCTCTAATCCCTTGTCGAAAATTATCACCCAATTAAATCTTAGGCATAATAAACCCCATTACCTGATTTGAAGGCTGGGTTGCCTTAATTATTTCATTTTCCTGTTTCACTTGTTTATCATTCGTTTTCTTCTGATTACCGTTTGAAATTCCAAAAAGAAATAAGAAAGAAATAAATACGCCAAGAATTAATACCTGGAAATTATAAATCCCGCATTTAGCAAATTCTAAAATTGAATTTTCATTTCTATTAATTACTGTTTTCATTGTCTTAATTTTAAATTGTTATGGTTAATTACAATACAAAGATATAGCTAAAGCAATGTTCTATGCAATACATAGTACATTGAATGGCATAATACCTTTACTAACGGTAAAATTGAAAGGATTAATGGCGAATGATGCTGGTGAAATTTTTTGGTTTACACCTGCCAAGAGCTACTAACAATAAGTTTACGTTAAGCTAAATAAAAAAGTGCTGTTAGAGCAGCACTTGGCATTTGGTTTTTCTAATCAGGATTAATTTATTTATAAAACGGCCTAGGAAGGTCATTTTCCGAGTTCCGTAACGAATTGAAAATTTTTTAGGGAACTAAAAAGATAAAATTCTTAGCAGAGGAGAATTAAATGGACAGGTGCATCAAATAGGAAAAAAATAGCTGTTTCAGAAATAACTGGCTTGTTTGTCGTAGAGATAGATGAGATTATATAAAAATATTAACTTGGAACTAATCTACAAAATTTACAAATAATTAGTTGTTAACAAGATTATACACAATTGACATTTGCAAGAAAAGATCTAAAATGGATAATCAATACCAATAGTCGCATTGAAATTTTCGTAGCGCCATTGCCGGTTCTCCAGGTTTGTGCCAAACAAATGGCTTGTAGTTATTGCTGGTATTTGCCAGCCATTATTTTCAATTACATCAGGGCGTTTAAACCTAAAGCCAACATCAAAACGTATGAGGAAGTAATTAAAGTCAAACCGAAATCCTACGCCTGATCCAACGCCTAATTGTTTATAAAGATTTTGAAATTTAAATTGCGTGGTATCCCGGCTGCCATCGGGCTTTGTATTTTTAAAATTCCATACATTTCCTACATCCGCAAAAAAAGCCATCTTAAAAAGAATCGCATTAGAAAAAAGTGGCGCGACATTAAAACGATATTCAACATTTCCTTCCATTTGTATATCGCCTGTTCGGTCATTAAATAATCCGTTGGAATAAGGTGCCAGCGGCTGTCCTCCAACGCCAACACCTCGTACGGGCCACGCGCGCATGCTATTCGGGCCGCCCCCAAAATATTGCTTAAAGAATGGAAGTGTTGTATCAGATTTTGAAAGCGGAATACCAACTCCGGCGAAAGCGCGAAACGCAATAGCAGATTTAGGATGGTTTATTGTGTAGGTATATTCTACATCACCTTTTATAAAATCTTTCAAATACTGGTTAAAGAAATTGCCATTTTGAGAATTTCTATTTCCGCGTTTTAAAAAGCTCCAGATTAATCCTGACTCTTCAATATTGGATTTTAAAGTACTTACAAGTTTTGGATTTTTTAGATTTGCATGTGTGGAGGTAAATGTGAGACTTTGCCCCATCACCAGCGCCGTGTTAAATGAATACTTTAGATAGGGATATAAATTTAGCGTGTTATCAAAAGTTTGCGACCGGTTATAAATACGGTGATAATCAAAATTAAAAGGTTTATAGCTCCATAGATGATTCTCTTCATTTGTCCAGTTAAAACCTAAAGCGACATTGAAAATCTGTTGGTCAAAAAAATCAACACGGTTTATTAGTGAAAGATTTGTGTTGATAAATGATTGTTTTGTAAGAAATTTTTTTTCGTTAAGATTTTTAAAAGGCGTTATAAATTTTGGGAATAGAATATTATTTGTATAGCTAATCTCTCTTGAATTTATAGACGTACCATTGCTATTGCGGTGTGCTGTATTAAACTCTACTCCTACCCTCACCGCATTTGTCATGCGCGCAGCTTGTTGCCAAAGGTTGCGGTTGGTCACAGAAATATTACCGGCAAGGCCAAGCAAATTTCCGGAGTTTGATCCGGTAATTGCCGTGGATGTATTGGCAGAATAACTCAATTCAATATTTCCTTCAAAGGCATACTTTTTTATGGGTAGCAGTTTAATAACAAGGTCAAGAAGATTGGTATCTTTTTTTTCAACGATATCAATTGAAGGCCCTTCCCACGCGCCCAATTTATAAAAGCTGTTGATCGTTTTATAATAATTAGCCTGGCTAAAAGCTTCGCCTTTTTTTATGTAGAGATTAGTACCGGGTATATAAAATTTAAATAATTTTTTATGATACTTTGTAATGTATTCCGGCGAAATATGGGTGTTCAATGAGCTATCAGTGTAGAGATCCCCAGGATGATAATCCGGTAAAACATAAATATTATTGATGTAAAATTTTTCCAGCTTTGTAGTATCCGGCAAATTATTTAATTGAAATCCCACCCTTATCGTCGGCTTGTTCCGCTGCTCATTTGCCTCCGCTAACAAACGCAATTCTTCAAAAGGATCTTGGCCAACTGAAGTGAGCGCCTGTATAGAAGTATCACCGGTAACTCTTATTTCATCAGCGGTAAATTTGTAATAACCATTGTTGCGAAAAAGGTCTACCAACCTTGCAGACTCCGTCAGCACAGCGGATTTTGTAAACGGCGTTCTTTTTTGTAATGGTGATTCTTTCTTCGTCGCAAGCGCAAGCTTTTCAATTTCATCATTTGAAAAAAGATAAGCAAGCGTATCAACAAGCGTGCGGTTGCCAGCTACTACGCTATAATTTGTAATAATTCTTACCTGCCCTTTTTTATGGAAAACAGTATCAAAAGTATAGCTTACCTGGGGGCGATAATACCCGAGATATGCCATTGCAGTTTGCATACTTTCCGCAGATTTCCTGATGGCATTCGTATCAAAAACCGGCGGCTTTGTTATATAATGAAATACAAAGGCTACGTCCTTGATTTTTACCTTTGCACTATCATCCAGTTGCGTGTTGAGCTTCGAGTTAACAACAACTTTATCATCGCTACTTAAATCAGGAGCAACAAGAGTTATATTGTTTTTAAAAACGAAAGGAATATTTTTTTGATATTTACGAACAATTGTAAAACCCGCATAATTATTTTTTGATGTGCTACAGCCTGCCAAAAAAAACAGTGCGATACCACAACAAAAAAAAACAGGAATTATTTTAATACGGACTATTCCATTCATATATTAAGCCATGTTGAGCAAAAAGATTGTCAAATATATTCAAAGTTTAAGCCATAAAAAATTACGCGACGAAGAACACTGCTTTATTGCAGAAGGCCCAAAAGTAGTATCAGAGCTTTTATTATCAGGTTTAGTTAATTGCAAAATATTATGTACTACAGTAGGATGGCTGCAGGAAAATGAAAACAGCCTTAGGAACGTCAGCGCGGAAAATATTATTGAAATTGATGAAGACTCTTTGCAAAAGATCTCTTTGCTAAAAACACCCAACCAGGTTTTGGCAGTTTTTGAAAAAAAATTGCAAAATTTATTGCCTGTCATTGATAACAATATTTCGATTATGCTGGATGAAATTCAGGATCCGGGAAATTTAGGAACCATCATCAGGATAGCAGATTGGTTTGATATTGAAAACATTATCTGCAGTAATAATTGCGTTGACTGCTATAACCCAAAAGTGGTGCAGGCCACAATGGGAAGTCTTACACGTGTAAATATTTTTTACCTGGACCTGGCGACCTTCATTCAAAAAAATAACAATAAAAAAATTTACGCCGCGGCATTGTCCGGCAGTTCGGTTTTAGATCATCCAAAAATAAAAGAAGGAATTATTTTAATCGGCAATGAATCTAAAGGCATTCATGAGAATCTTTTAGCGCTTACGACAAATAAAATTACTATCCCACGTTTCGGCCACGCGGAATCTTTAAACGCCGCCGTTGCAACAGGAATTATTCTGTCACATCTAAAGCAATTTTAATTAAATAAAAGTAAACGCATAGCGATTATCTGAATTCAATTGCCTTTACAGGTTGTATTCTTTTTACAAGCAACGAAGGAATGATTAACATTATAAAACAAATTGCAAGCGTGGCACCGTCAATAGCCAATACCTGCCACCACACTACATCTGCATGAGCTACTTTCATGTAGTAGGCTTCTTCATCAAGTTTTATAAAACCAGTTGCTTCCTGCAAAAAACAAATTCCTAAACCTAAAATTGTACCCGCGATAATACCTGTAAAAGCAATGATAGAAGTGTTATATAAAAAAATCTTTTGAATGACAATATTTTGTGCCCCAAGCGCTTTTAATATGCCCGTCATATTTGTTCTTTCTAAAACAAGAATGATAAGACATGTGATTAAATTTACCACAGCAACTACCATCATTATTCCTAATAAAATACTTTTAATTCTTCCCTGCAAGTTGAGCCAGTCAAAAATATTTGGATAAATTTCCTCGATGGTTTTGCTATACCAACGTCCCGGTAATGCTTCAGAATCGTAAAGCAAATTGTTTACGGAATCCATTTGCTTATAATCTTTTAGAAATATTTCGTAGCCGCCTATTTCGGTAGAGTCCCAATCGTTGAGCCTTTGTATCAATTTAAGATCGCCGAGGCAAAAATTTTGATCGTATTCTTCTATCCCGGTTTTAAAAATTCCGGCTATTTTTAATTTGCGTGCACGCTGGCTTCCGTCACTTTGTATAAATAAAATAATTACGCTGTCATTTACATTTGCTTCCAAATGGTCGGCTGTATATTTTGAAATATCGATGTCTTTACTGTAACCGCTGTCTTTAAATGAAATCCATTTACCGCTCACAAGAAATGAATTGATGCGGCTGAAATTGAAACTGCTGTCAATACCTTTCATGAGCACGCTTTCAATATCATCTTTGTATCTTATTATCGCAGACTTTGTGGCATAGCGATCTATACTTTTTACCTCGGGAAGTGTATATAAAAAATTTTCAAGCGTATCATTTTTTTCAATAGGCGTTTCCTCCGCAATATTTGCCTGCGCCATCACATTTTGCTGAACTCTAATGTGGCCCCAAAAACTAAAGACCTTATTACTTATCACATTTTGAAAACCATTAACAAAGCTTAATGCAACTATCATCACCGCAACACTTATCGTAGTAGCAGTAATTGCCAATCCTATTATAAATCTTGAAAAAGTTTTTTGCTGGTTAAAAGCTATACGCTTTGCAATGAAAGAGGAAACATTCAAACGATGTAAATTTGGTATCTTGTAAAACTAATTTTTTTTAAAACATTTTAATGAAATCAAAGAAGATTGTTGCCTATATTATCTTTTTACCCGCGTTTATATTCATTTCAAATTACATAGTTGCCCAGGCCCCGGACAGCATTTATGTCGATAATATTAAAACGGTGCGGTTGTATAGTGTGGGCAACCAGTTTAGCTTACCCATAATTAAATTAAACAGCAGCGACCAGGCAGAGCTTCATTTTGATGATTTGGATGCCGACGTAAAATATTATTATTATACTTACCAGCTTTGTAATAATGATTGGACGCCAGTTGCCCAGGGGCAGTTTGATTATATAAAAGGTTTTACCCAGCTAAGAATAAATACTTACAGAAATTCTTCAATTGCATTGGTAAGATATACACATTATCAGGCTGTAATACCCGACAGAAACTGTTATCCATCGCGCTCGGGAAATTATATTTTAAAAGTTTTTTTAGATGGTGACACTTCAAAATTAGTTTTTACAAAAAGATTAATGGTGGTTGATAGTAAAGCCACCATCCTGGCAAAAATAATTCAGCCTTATAACCCTAACTTATTTCAAACGCATCAGCGGCTGCAATTTACCGTTGACGTTAAAGGCATTGATGCTTTTAGTGCAGCCCAGCAGGTAAAAGTAGTCATACTTCAAAATTACCGGTGGGATGATGCCTTGAGAAATTTTCCCCCAACATTTATCCGCGGCAACTCTTTGGAATATAATTCCGAAAATTTAGGAATTTTTCCTGGTGGCAAAGAATGGCGCTGGCTTGATATAAGAGATTTTCATTTGCAAAGCGACCGCGTTCGTTCTGCAGATTATAACAAAAGATCTACTGACATATATCTTAAACCTGATGGGCCAAGAGATGGACAAAGATATTTGTACTATAGGGATAACAACGGCTTATATTCTGTTGAGGCCATAAGAGGAATAAATCCGTTTTGGGAAGGAGATTATGCGACCGTATATTTTTCATTTGTGCCACCTAACGGTATCGAATACCCGAATAAAAACGTTTATCTTTTTGGACAGTTAACCAATTACAACCTGGCTGATAGCCTTAGAATGATTTTTAACCCGGACAAAGGAATTTATGAAACGCATTTGCTAATGAAACAAGGTTATTATGATTATACATTCGTGGGAGTTGATAAAAATAATCCCAATATTCAAAGTGAATTAGACGGTAATTATTATGAAACAGAAAACAATTATACCATCCTTGTTTATTATAAATCATTTACTGACCGTTCTGATCAACTTATTGGCGTAGCAACTTTCGATTCCAGGACTGATCAACCAGGATTAAGTTTTTAGAAAAGCGTAGAAATAAAATGTCACTTATTTTTCGAACCATCTTTGCTTAATTAAATATTAATTTTCTAATTTTCATTTGACTTATAGGCGCAATAATAGTTTTCTTCTCATTTCCTTATATTTGCAGCCGGCAAGTCTTATACGGCCAGCTCCTACAGAACTCCCCCAGGATCGGAAGATAGCAAGGGTATGCGGTTGAGCGGTGCGATGTAAGTAACTTGCCGATTTTTTTTATTTTATTCTTTGCGTTCCCGTCCACTTTAAAGATTTGTTTGCAGCCCCGATTTCCTTAATAAAGAAATATCTTTGCATATTAAAATAATAATTAAAAGAAATAAATCATGAAATTTTTTATTGATACCGCGAATCTTGCCCAGATAAAAGAAGCTAACGATCTCGGAATTTTAGATGGCGTTACAACTAACCCTTCTCTAATGGCAAAGGAAGGAATTAAAGGAACCGCTGCCGTTATGAATCATTACAAAACCATTTGCGAAATGGTTGATGGTGACATCAGTGCTGAAGTTGTAACAACGGAGTTTAAAACTATGATTGAAGAAGGAAAAAAACTAGCAGCCATTCATAAAAATATTGTTGTAAAAGTGCCGATGATACCAGACGGAGTAAAAGCAATAAAATGGTTTACTGATAATGGCATTCGCACAAATTGTACATTAATTTTTAGCGCAGGACAGGCGATGCTGGCAGCAAAGGCAGGTGCAGCATATGTTTCACCATTTATTGGCCGTATCGACGACAGTGGCTGGGATGGCATTGAATTGATTCAGCAGATCTCGCACATATTCCAGATACAAGGTTTTGAATCTGAAATTCTTGCAGCTTCTATCAGAAGCTCGCTCCATATAATCAAATGTGCAGAGGCTGGCGCAGACGTTTGTACTTGCCCTTTGGAATCAATTATTGGTTTAACAAAACATCCATTAACTGATATTGGGTTGGCTAAATTTCTTGAAGACGCAAAAAAGTTTGCTTAATTCATATAAATAAAAATGCCCTGCTCAAATATTGGCGGGGCATCTTTATTTGCGTTTTCTAAGGATTAATTTTTTTATAAGTGAGCGTTTTTTTATATCATTTGAATTCAATTTTCAGATAACCTGTTTTTTTGCAAAATAGATGCAACTGTTATTTTAAAAAAGATTGAAAAAGATATTGGGTGGTTGCATCATTTTTTTAAACTTTATTCCCTTTACATTGGATTGATAAAAAAATTTGCCAGATAAAAAAAATCATTACATCTTTGTGCCTCGAAATGAAAATTACAAATACATATAATAGCTGGTGGCAGGCAATCTATTGATTGTGCCGCTTTGCTTATTTGTGTAAAATAAATAAATATTACGCCCCGGCACTTAGCCGGGGTTTTTTTATATTATGAAGAAGATAGAACTATCAACAACGTACAAAAAATTATTGGCAGATGTATTTACACCTGTGGGAATTTACCTTCGCATTCGCGATCGTTTTCGCGATACAATCCTTTTGGAAAGTTCAGACTTCCATGCCGGGGAAAATAGTTTTTCTATCATTGGAATTAATGCCATTGCAGGAATTGAAATAAGTAACGCACGGGAAATTGAATACAAGTTACCATCAGAGAATGCGCAAAAAATAAAAATAACCGGTGATACAAAAGTTACGGACGAACTGTGGAAATTCATGCAAAAGTTCGAAATAACCGAAACTGTTGTAGCGCCTGCAAAAAAAGCGCAAGGCCTTTTTGGATATACCACTTATGATGCAATTCCTTTTTTTGAAGACCTGAAATTTAAATCACCTGGCGCGGAAGAGTTGCCGGAAATTCCATTGGTTCGTTATCGGCTATATCAGTATGCAATCGTTATTAATCACTTTAAAGATGAATTATTCATTTGCGAAAATCATATCAAAGGAATAGAAAGTGAATTTGAAATTGTTGAAAGTCTTATTAAAAGTAAGGACGTTCCTTCCTACCCTTTTGCTCCATTAGAAAATGAAACGTCAACAATTTCTGATGAAGATTATATCAACATGGTAAAAAAAGGAATTGCCAGTTGCGCAAGAGGCGATGTTTTCCAGGTAGTTCTAAGCAGAAGATTTCAACAAAAGTTCTCTGGCGATGAATTTAATGTATACAGGGCTTTGAGAAATATAAACCCAAGTCCATATTTATTTTACTTTGATTATGGCGATTACCGTTTATTTGGAAGCAGCCCCGAGAGCCAGTTGATCGTTCAAAATAACACCGCAATCGTGCATCCTATTGCGGGCACTTTCAGACGAACCGGAAATGATGCTACTGACGAAGACCTTGCGGAAAAACTTTCAAAAGACAAAAAAGAAAATGCCGAACATGTAATGCTCGTGGACCTCGCCCGCAATGATTTGAGCCGCCTGTGCACCGAAGTAAAAGTGACGCGTTTTTGTGAGGTTCAATATTTTTCGCACGTAATACATTTGGTAAGCGAGGTAAAAGGTAAAGTGCCGAAAAATACTAATCCCTTTGATGTGTTGGCTACCACTTTTCCGGCAGGCACATTAAGCGGTGCACCAAAGTTCAAAGCTATGCAGCTTATAAATGAATTTGAAAATGATTCACGCGGATATTATGGCGGGTGCATTGGCTTCGTAGGATTTGATGGCAGCATTAATCATGCGATATTGATCAGAACTTTTTTAAGTAAAGACAACAAACTTATTTATAGAGCGGGAGCAGGAATTGTAGCTGCGTCTAACCCATCCAGTGAGTTACAGGAAGTTACCAATAAACTTAATGCACTTACCTCAGCCATTAAATCAGCAGAAAAAATATAAGAATGAAAATTTTGATTTTTGATAATTACGATTCCTTCACTTACAACCTCGTTCACGTGGTTGAAAAAATAACCCATGGCAAGGTTGATGTATTTCGCAATGATAAAATTTCTCTTGAAAAAATTAATGAATACGAGAAAATTATTTTATCGCCGGGACCTGGTATTCCGGTTGAATCAGGACTTTTACTTCCGTTAATAAAAGAGTATGCGGCTTCCAAATCCATACTGGGCGTGTGTCTTGGGCACCAGGCTATCGGCGAGGCGTTTGGGGGCAGTTTGATAAATTTAAGTACCGTATTTCACGGTGTGGCAACCAAAATAAAAGTTGAAGAGGCAAGAACGCAATCTGTTAATGATGTATTTAATTCACTTCCGGCTGAGCTTGAAGTTGGGCGTTATCATTCGTGGATCGTAAATAGAGATACCTTTCCAAAGGAGTTGGAAATAACAGCGGAAGATGAGAATGGATATATAATGGGTTTGCGTCACAAAACTTTCGACGTGCAGGGAGTTCAATTTCATCCTGAAAGTGTATTGACGCCAATGGGTGAAAAAATGATGCGGAACTGGCTTGTCTAAGTTTGTAACGAACTTTTTATTAAATAAAAAGTGATGGAGTATCAAAATATTGAATGAGCGAAAAGATAAAAAGTAATTATGAAAAAAATTCTTACGTATTTATTTGAACATAAAACTTTATCACGAGAAAAGGCAAAAGAAGTGCTTATAAATATTTCGATGGGAATATATTCCGATGCTGAAATTGCTTCCTTCACGACTGTTTTTTTAATGCGAAGTATTACTATTCCGGAATTGCTTGGTTTCAGGGACGCACTGATTGAATTGTGCGTTCCGGTGAATTTAAAACCACATTGCGTTTTAGATATTGTAGGTACCGGAGGCGATGGAAAAAATACTTTTAATATTTCTACTTTAAGCTGCTTTATTGTGGCAGGTGCCGGGCAAAAGGTTGCCAAGCATGGTAATTACGGAGCTTCGTCTATTAGTGGCTCAAGCAATGTGATGGAAGCGCACGGGTATAAATTTTCTCCTGATAATAAAAAACTTCTCGAAGAAATTGAAACAGCCAATATATGTTTTATGCATGCGCCGCTCTTTCATCCGGGGTTAAAAATTGTAGGGCCAATAAGAAAAAAACTGGGCGTTCGTACATTTTTTAATATGCTCGGGCCAATGGTAAATCCCGCATTGCCGGAGGTGCAAGTGATTGGTGTTTACAATCTTGAAATGGCAAGAATTTATTCTTATCTCCTTCAACAATCGAATGCAAAATTCACTATCGTTCACAGCCTCGACGGCTATGATGAAATTTCATTAACGGGTGATGTAAAAATTATTACCAATAAAGGTGAAAAAATTTGCACCGCTGAATACCTTGGCAAAAGAATGGTAAGCCCGCAGGATATTTATGGGGGAAATTCAACAGAGGAAGCTGCGAAAATATTCCTGAAAATTTTGAAAGGCGAAGGAAGTTGGGCACAAAATGCGGTGGTTATCGCTAATGCTGCCATAGCGTTATCAGCTACAGGAAATTTTTCTGATTATGAACAAGGTTATGAAATTGCTGTGGAAAGCCTGGAGAGCGGAAAAGCTTATGATTCATTTCAAAAATTAATAAGTTTACAGTAAATGAATATTTTAGAAACGATCATAGCTAAAAAGAAAATGGAGGTGGCAGAAAGCAAGCGCAATAAAAGCGTTCGCGAATTGGAATCGGGACCTTTTTTTAACCATGAAACGCTTTCCTTCAGTGACTATTTATTAAGAGAAGATAAAACAGGCATCATCGCCGAGTTTAAAAGAAAATCTCCATCAAAAGGAATTATAAATGATCATGCAACTGTAAAAGAAGTTACTGCAGCTTATACGCATTTTGGAGCAAGTGCCATTTCGATACTTACAGATCAAGAATTTTTCGGTGGTTCTTTGCAAGATTTATTGGAAGCAACTACAAATGATGTTCCATTACTTAGAAAAGATTTTATTATTGATGAATACCAACTGCTTGAGTCGAAGGCATTTGGCGCGGAGGTGATCTTATTAATAGCAGCGTGCCTTACCGTTGATGAAGTTGCAGCTTTTGCGGCTTTTGCAAAAAATATCGGTTTAAATGTATTGCTTGAAATTCATAATGAACAGGAGTTGCATCATATTTGTAATGATGTGGATGTTGTTGGTGTTAATAACCGCGACCTGAAAACTTTCACTACCGATATAAACCGTTCAATTGAATTAAGCTCAAAAATTCCGGCGGATAAAATTAAAATTTCAGAAAGCGGAATTGACAATATTGATTCGATAAAACTTTTGCAGCAACACGGTTTCAAAGGTTTTTTAATTGGAGAAAAATTTATGAAAGAAAATGACCCTGGAAAAGCATTTGAAAATTTTACCATTGAATTAAACGTGAATACATGAAATTAAAAGTTTGCGGCATTACCCAATTAGAACAGTTGAAGCGACTGGATGAACTTGGCGTTAACTATGCGGGCCTTATATTTTATGAGCAGTCTGCAAGATGTGTAACTAATAAATTGTCTGCGGAAGAAGTAAAGCCTTTATTGACCTCATTAAAAAAAGTTGGAGTGTTTGTAAATGCGGAGGTAGAATATATTATGGATAAAGTTGAAAATTTTGGTTTGGATATTATCCAGCTTCATGGAGATGAAACACCCGATTTTTGTAATCACATTAGCAGCCAGGTTACGGTAATAAAAGCTTTTAGAATAACACAATCTAATGAGCAAAATATTGACTGGATGATAAAGCCTTACGAAGAGTTTTGTGACTATTATTTGTTTGATACCAATAGAAAAAATGCCTATGGTGGCACAGGTGAAAAATTTGATTGGAAAATATTGAGTGCAAATAAAATTAATAAGCCGTTCTTTTTAAGTGGCGGAATTGGCTTAAAAGATATTGAAAAATTGAAAGCATTTGAACATCCATTTTTTTATTGCGTTGATGTAAATAGCCGGGTTGAAATTTCTGAAGGAATAAAAGATATGGCTTCAATAGAAATTTTGGCAGATGGATTATTAAATAAAAAATTAAATATTTGAAAGAGGCAACAATGAAGATTAGCAAAAATTACTCAGTGGATGAAAATGGCTACTACGGAGAGTTTGGAGGAGCATATATTCCAGAAATGCTGCACAACAATGTCCAGGTTTTAAAGGAGAACTATTTAAAAATTATTGAGGAAAAAAAATTCCAGGATGATTTTCATGCGCTGCTAAAGGATTTTGCAGGCAGGCCAACGCCTTTATATTTGGCCGAAAGATTAAGCGAAAAATATAAGGCAAATATTTATTTAAAACGGGAAGATCTCTGCCATACCGGCGCTCATAAAATCAACAATACCATTGGGCAGATTTTGCTGGCGGAGCGATTAGGAAAAAAAAGAATAATTGCTGAAACTGGTGCAGGACAGCACGGTGTTGCCACAGCAACTGTTTGCGCTTTGAAGGGCCTGGAATGTATTGTTTATATGGGTGAAAAAGATATTCACCGACAGGCGCCAAATGTTGCAAGAATGAAAATGCTTGGTGCCACAGTTATTCCGGCAACAAGTGGAAGTAAGACCCTGAAAGACGCGACCAATGAAGCTATCAGGGATTGGATAAATAACCCGGAAAACACGTATTACATAATTGGAAGTGTTGTAGGGCCGCATCCTTATCCTGATATGGTTGCACGGTTTCAGAGTGTGATTAGCGCGGAAATAAGAAAGCAATTAAAAGAAAAGACTGGCAGCGAATTACCGGATTATGTAATTGCCTGTGTAGGTGGTGGCAGCAATGCCGCAGGCGCTTTTTACCATTTTTTAGATGATGAATCTGTTCAATTAATTGCGGTGGAAGCTGCGGGTGAAGGTATTAATAGTGGCATGAGCGCCGCAACCACGCAGCTCGGATCAAAAGGTATTTTACACGGAAGCAAAAGCCTTGTAATGCAAACAGCGGATGGCCAGGTAGTAGAGCCACACAGTATTTCAGCGGGTCTTGATTATCCGGGCATTGGGCCAATGCATGCAAATTTATTTATTACAAAAAGAGCAAAATTTATGAGCGCTACAGATGAGGAAGCATTAGAGTCCGCTTTCGAGCTTGCGAAGTTAGAAGGAATTATCCCGGCTTTGGAATCTGCACATGCATTGTTCGTTTTAAATAAAATGAGCTTTAAAAAAAATGATTCTGTGGTGGTAAATCTCAGCGGAAGAGGCGACAAAGATATGGATACCTATATGAAACATCTTTCACTATAATTCTTTGAATTAAATTACCAAAAAGGCAAATGAAAAGGATCGCAACATTATTTTCAAATAAGAAAAAAAATATTTGCAGTATTTATTTCACCGCAGGTTTTCCTCATTTAAATGATACGGAAAGTGTTCTTCTTGCCTTACAAAATAATGGTGCGGACATCATCGAAATTGGAATGCCTTACAGCGATCCGCTTGCTGACGGGCCGGTTATACAACACAGCAGCATGGCTGCTTTGAATAATGGAATTACGATTGATTTACTTTTTAAGCAATTAAAAAATTGCAGAAAAACAATCCAGCTTCCTTTGATATTAATGGGATATTTAAACCCTGTTTTGCAATATGGTATTGAAAAATTTTGTAGCGACGCAAGCGAGGTGGGGATTGACGGAATTATTTTACCTGATCTCCCGCTGTATGAATATGAAACCGAATACAAAGCCATATTTCAAAAATATAATTTGCATTTTATTTTTTTAATTACGCCCGAAACGAGTGAAGAGCGCATCAGGAAAATAGATGCAATAAGTGACGGATTTATTTACGCGGTTTCATCATCTTCTATTACAGGTTCAGATAAAAATATATCTACACAAAAAAATTATTTTGAAAGAATTGAAAATATGAATCTGAAAAACCCAATAATGATCGGCTTTGGAATACGTGACCATCAAACATTCTCTGAGGCATGCCAATACACTGCAGGAGCGATTATTGGGACGGCTTATATTAAAGCGATTGAAAATTCGGTAGATTTAGAACGTGATACAGCAGTGTTTCTTAACTCAATTTTAAAACCTTGAGGTTTTATATAAAATTTTTTATAACTAAAAGAAATTAAATTTGCGCTTAACTGATCAAACATGAAAAAACTACTAATACTTCTTTTCGCTGTACCTTTTTTTGGATTAGCTCAATCGAAAAAGAAAACTGAAGAAATGGCCTCGAAAGGATTTGTAATTTCCGGTACCGTAACTGGCTTTACAAATGGAACTTCAGTGTCTTTTTTAAACGAGCAAACTAATCAGCCCGAAAAGCAAACTACTATTGAGAATGGAAAGTTTACCATAAAGGGTGAAATGCAGGAACCCGGTTTTAAAGTTTTAATATTTGGTGATCAGCCGCCGGCCGTGCCTTTATTTTTAGATAATAGTAATGTAAAAATAAGTGGCGATAAAAGTTCGCTTGATAAAGTTTCAGTAACCGGGTCTCCGTCAAATACACAGTTTAATGAGTTTACAACTGCGCTAAAGCCTTATGAGCAAATATTTGCAGAAGGCGCGGTTTATGATTCCAACGCAACACATGCCGTAGAAAACCTGAGCGTAAATTTCGTAAAAAAACATCCAGATTCTTACGTAGCGCCATTGGCAATAATTCGCCTTTTCCAGGCAACGCAAAACGGTAACGAAGCTGAACAGCTATACAAAATGATGCCTTCTAAAATTCAGGCGAGTGGATTAGGACAATATGTAAATCAGCAAATACAAGAATCAAAAATAAATCCCATTGGTTCTGTTATCCAGGATTTTTCTCAAAAAGATACTGCAGGAAATATGGTAAATGTTTCTTCACTGAGGGGCAAATATGTGTTAATTGATTTTTGGGCCAGTTGGTGCAGGCCTTGCAGAATGGAAAATCCGAATGTAGTTACTGCGTATAATAAATATCACGATAAGAACTTTACAATCCTTAGCGTGTCGCTTGACCAGGCCAAACCAGCATGGTTAGACGCAATTAAAATGGATGGGCTTACATGGAATCATGTTAGCGATCTCAAAGGATGGAATAATGAAGTTGCAGCACTTTTTCAAATTCGCAGTATACCTCAAAATCTTTTGATTGATCCTAACGGAAAAATTATCGCTAAAAATCTTCGTGGCCCGGTGCTGGATAACAAGCTGAGTGAACTTCTAAAATAATTTTCTCCGTTTATAAATTGATTACTTAACTATTATATTTTTTAAACCAGGTAATTTGTCTTTTGGCAAAGTGCCTTGTATTTTTTTTGATTTCTTCAACCGCCTGAGGTAACGATATTTTCCCTTCCATAAAATTGAATAATTCCCTGTAACCTACTGTTTGCAGGGCGTTCAAATTACGGTGAGGAAATAGGTTTTCTGCTTCATTTAATAATCCGTCCTCCATCATCTTATTTACCCGATTATTTATCCTTTCATATAATTCTTCACGCGGCACTTCTAAATTAATTTTTTTGATTTCAAAATCCCGCTGAACATTTTGCCCCGAATGAAAATCCAGGATAGATTTGCCGGTGGAAAGTTTAACTTCCAGCGCCCTCATCATTCTTTGAGGATTTTGAATTTCTCCTGAAACAAAATATTTGGAGTCAACTTTTTTTATCTCATCAGTAAGCCGATCCATTCCGCCAACCCTGTAGGCTTCACTAATTGTAGCGCGTAGCTTTTCATTAGCTGCCGGAATTTCGTCAATCCCTTCGCAAAATGCTTTGATGTATAATCCTGTTCCTCCAGCCATAACAGCAATATCATTTGTTTCAAAAACTTTATTAACAGCCTTCAGCGCGTAGTGCTCAAAAACTTTTACATTTACTTCATCGGTAATTGAATGAGAGTTGATAAAATAATGATGAGCGTCGCGTAGTTGAGCTACGGAAGGTTTAGCCACACCAATATTTAGTTCCTTATAACATTGGCGGCTATCCGCAGAAATAATTTGAGTTTTGTACTTATGGGCTAGTTCTAGTGCATAAGCGGTTTTGCCAGTAGCTGTTGCGCCGCTTACAATAATGCAAGTCTTCTTTGAATTCATATTTAAGTTGCGGTTTGTAAAGAACCCAACAAATTTTCAATTAGATTTCCGTCGTGTTTTCCTCTACATCTACATCCTCATCTGCCTCGGTTTCAGTATCAGCTTCACCTTCTTCACTAAATCCATCAGCCATAACCGCACTGTTGAGGTCATATTTTTCTTCTATTTCGGCAAGCTTTTCATTTATAAGGCCCTTAGTTCCATATTGGCTTGGACCTATACCCTCGCTGCGAATACAAAATGGATAGGTTGCTTTGCTGTCCTCTTCTTTATTTACATTTATGAGCTCAACCATAAACGACCAATTCTTATGGAAATCGTAAACGTAAATAAATTTTTGATTGGGATCGCGAGTTTCAGATCCCACGATCGTGTCTTTCATTAAAACAGGCGTCACCGAATATTGCTTATCATATTTTTCCAGGGTAATTTCTTTACCACGCTGCCATTTATCATTGCTACGAAAAAAAGTGGCACTGTGCTTACTATCAAATTCAAAGCACTTTAAAATTATATTATGCAAATCAAAAAAAGTCTGCGAATGGCGAAGAACAACATCCCTGTAAACGCTGTCATCATCTTCCCAGTAAATTCTAAATTTTAATACTGCCATACCGCGAAATTAACACATACCATCCAATTTAAATATTCAAACGCACTCAAAAAAGCATTTTAACTTTAATCTTATCCGGACACTCCCAATTCTAAAGCAATTGTTTTCATAAAGGTAAACGCCGCATCAAATTCATTCGGAATTATTCCATCCAATATTGCTTCCCGCACAGCGTTTTTTATTTCACCTACAATTCTTGATGGAGGTAGCCCAAACTCTTGCATGATAATTTCACCGGTAATTGGCGGCTGCCAGTTTCGAAGATGATCTGATGCTTCCACTTCTTTTAGCCGCTCTTCCACCATTTCGAAATTTGAAAGAAAACGCTGCACTTTTTGTTTATTTTTTGAGGTAATATCTGCCTTACACAGCGTCATTAGTGCTTCAATGTCATCGCCCGCATCAAAAATGAGTCTTCGTATAGCCGAATCCGTTATATTTTCTTTTGTGAGACTGATAGGCCGCAAATGAAGCTCCACAATTTTCTTTACGAATTTCATTTTTTCGTTAAGCGGCAGTTTTAACTGTGCAAATATTTTTGGAACCATCCGGCCACCTACAACCTCATGCCCGTGGAACGTCCAGCCATGGCCTTCTTCAAATTTTTTAGTTGCTGGCTTTGCAATGTCATGTAAAATAGCGGCCCAGCGCAGCCAAAGATCATTTGTGTGTGGCGCTATATTATCAAGCACCTGCAGTGTGTGGTAAAAATTATCTTTATGGCCTTTGCCATCAATGTACTCTGCGCCGACGAGCGTTACCATTTGCGGAAAAATGATTTTAAGCAACCCGCTTTGATATAAAAGATCAAAACCTATGGAAGGCTTTTTTGTCATTACAATCTTATTGATCTCATCGATAATCCTCTCGCCGCTAACGATTTTTATTCTTTCCGCGTTTCTTTTTATAGATTCGAAAGTTTCAGGAAAGATTGTAAAGTTCAATTGACTGGCAAATCTTATTGCCCGAATCATTCTTAGCGGATCGTCGCTAAAAGTTTGATCTGGTGGTAATGGTGTGCGAATAATTTTATTATCAATATCACCAGCGCCATTTAGCGGATCAATGAGTTTACCAAAATCATTTTTATTAAGGCTTACAGCGAGTGTGTTGATGGTAAAATCACGCCGCATTCTGTCTTCTTCAATTGTACCAGGTTCTACATCCGGCTTTCGGCTATTATAGTTATAACTTTCTTTTCGCGCGCCTACAAATTCTATTTCAAAAGCTTCTTCGCGGCCTTTGTCCAAAGTAATACCAACCCCATTTTTAAAAGTTTGTTTTGGGTAAATTTTTATTTGCGCAGTACCGAAGTTTTTAAAAATATTTACTTCCGGAACAGGCTGAAATTTTTGAGCAGTTTCTTTGGCTAATGCAATTCCGTCTCCAATGCAAACAATATCCAAATCTTTATCAGGCCGGTTTAGTAATTTATCTCTCACAAAGCCACCGATTATATAAACAGGAATATCCAGTTTGGAAGCTGCCAGTTTAATTTTTTCAAAAATAAATAGCTCTTCTTCGCTATAAGTAATATTCATTTGGCAAAAGTAAATGTTTTGTTTCGGCGATTACTTATTAGCTGCCATCCTGATTTTCTGTTGATTAATGATATGTTTTTCAATGGCTGCCGGATTGAAATGGAAATCCTTTTGCCAAAGGATTGTTTTCCAATTTTTATTTACTTTCAAAGGCAAAAGATTGAAGTGAAAAGCCGGAAACATAGCTGATTATTTATTAATGCCGACAGCCCCATTTCCTGCCTTACTTCTTATGAATTTCATCGTGGCATTAATGTTGGAACATATACCATACCTTCAATAAAATCGTTTATTGACAGCGGCTTTTGACACATTGACAAGAAAATAAAATATGAGTATAGACTACTTTTTAGGCGGTTCGGAAGATGAAATGGAATTTATGCCTATCATTCCTTTAAATGAAGATGGAAACGAATTAAATGACGATCAGCCTATTCCCACTGAATTACCACTGCTTCCTTTACGAAATACTGTTTTATTTCCCGGGGTTGTAATTCCAATAACCGTTGGCCGCGATAAAAGTATTAAGGCTGTTTCAGACGCTTATAAGGCTGACAAATTGATAGGTGTTGTGTCACAAAAAGACAGTTTGGTGGAAGAGCCTGTAGTAAGCGACCTTGTGGATATTGGAACGATTGCTAAAATAATCAAGCTCATCAAGATGCCTGACGGAGGCACAACGGTAATTATACAAGGCAAAAAAAGGTTTAAGGTTGACGAAATTACCTCGGACGATCCCTATTTTAAAGCGAAAGTCACAGTGCTTGGAGAAGAAGACCTGAAAAATGACAAGGATTTTGACGCTATGGTTTCTTCAATTAAAGAACTGGCGGGCCAAATAATTCAACTTTCGCCCAATCTTCCTTCAGAAGCTTCTATTATTTTACGAAATATAGAAAATCCGGCTTTTTTAATTCATTTCGTAAGTAGTAATTTAAATAGCACCATCGCTGAAAAGCAAAGATTACTGGAAATTCATAACATTAAAGCGAGGGCGGAAGTGCTGATGAACTTACTGCAAACCGAATTGCAATACGCTGAGCTTAAAAATAAAGTAACAAATAAAACCCGCGCTGAGCTTGATAAACAGCAAAAAGATTACTTTTTGCAACAACAATTAAAAGCTATAAAAGAGGAATTAGGTGGAGATAATATAGCTGAGGTAAAGGAAATGCAGAAAAAGGCCGATGGCAAAAAGTGGCCGGCCGCGGCAAAAGAGATGTTTAATAAAGGGCTGGAGAAATTGGAAAGAATGCATCCTACAACTCCCGATTATTCTGTTGTTTATAACCACCTTGACCTGATGCTCGATTTGCCCTGGGAAGATTATACAAAAGATCAATATGATTTTAAAAAGGCGAAAAAAATACTGGATCATGACCATTATGGAATGGAAAAAATAAAACAAAGAATTCTTGAATACCTCGCTGTACTTAAATTAAAGGGCGATATGAAAAGCCCGATTCTTTGTTTTGTGGGCCCCCCGGGAATTGGAAAAACTTCTTTGGGAAAAAGTATTGCGAATGCGATTAACAGGAAATATGTAAGAGTAAGTCTGGGTGGCTTGCACGATGAAAGTGAAATCCGCGGCCACCGCAAAACCTATATCGGCGCAATGCCGGGAAGAATTTTGCAATCAATCAGGAAGGTAAAATCGTCTAATCCGGTAATGATTTTGGATGAAATAGATAAAGTTGGAACTGATTTCCGCGGCGACCCATCTTCAGCTTTACTTGAAGTACTCGATCCCGAACAAAATAATAATTTTTATGATAATTACTTAGAAATGGAATACGATCTAAGTAAAGTTTTATTTATTGCTACCGCAAATAATCTGCAAAATATTCAACCCGCATTGCGCGACAGGCTTGAAATTATTGACCTGAGCGGCTATGCCATTGAAGAAAAAATTGAAATTGCCAAACGCCATTTAATTCCCAAACAAAAGGATGCTCATGGATTGAAAGGCGTGCCGTTTAAAATAAGCGATACGGTTATTGAAAAAATAATCGCGGACTATACGAGAGAAAGTGGCGTACGTGATCTTGACAGGCAACTTGCAAGTGTCATGCGCAACTTAGCGAGAACTTATGCGGAGAAAGGGAAACTGAAACCGACTCTTAGCCTGGGAGATATTCAAAAAATATTAGGAAGATCAAGATTCAGCAATGAAATGTATAAGACGGCAAACATGGCTGGCGTGGCTGTTGGGCTCGCCTGGACCTATGTTGGTGGCGACATTCTCTTTATTGAAACTACGACCAGCGATAATGGAAAAGGAGAACTGAAACTAACGGGAAACCTTGGAAACGTGATGAAAGAAAGCGCCAGCACTGCGATGACTTATCTACAGGCCAACGCCAAAAAATATGGCATTGACCCCGAACTTTTTTATAAGAAAAACGTGCACATACATGTGCCGGAGGGAGCTGTTCCCAAAGATGGTCCGAGTGCAGGAATTACTTTAATGACGGCACTTGCATCTTCATTTACCGGGCGAAAAGTAAAACCTTATTTAGCCATGACCGGAGAAATTACGCTACGAGGCCAGGTGCTACCGGTTGGAGGTATTAAAGAAAAAGTGCTTGCCGCAAAAAGAGCGGGCTTAAGAGAAATAATTATGTGTGTGCAAAATGAAAAAGATGTGGATGAAATAAATCCAAATTTCATAAAAGGACTTAAAGTGAATTACGTGAAAACGATGCAACAGGTGCTCGACCTTGCATTATCATAGTATTGTAAATCCGTTTATTATTAATAAGCGTATATAAAAGTAATTGTAAACATAATCAACATAATTTCTTGTTGGTTGTTTTAAGGGTTAAAGAGATCCCTCCCGATTCCTCGGGAGGGAAATTTTTTTTAGAACCATTTTTCAGCAAGTCGTTAATTTCTTTTGCAAAAAAAGTCCTTTACATTACAGACCGTGACAGTGTTGCAATACACAAGATCGACAGGCCCGGAATGGCACATCTCAATAAATTAATAAAAAAATAAAGCGGGCATTTTAGAAAGAGAAGCAATCAATTTAGAAAAGCATTGACTTATTTTATTTCAAGAGCGAGCAGGCAGTTATTTTCCATGTAAGCTTCTAACACATCGCCAACCATACATTCACCAACTCCCGCAGGAGTACCCGTAAAAATGAGATCACCGATATTTAATGAAAAATAATTGGAAATATCAGCGATAATCTGATCGATAGAAAATATCATTTCGCTGGAATTTGCCTTCTGAACGACTTCCTTATTTTTCGCGAATGAAAAATTAATATTCTTTTTATTAAGAGCAGGAGTAATATCGACAAACGTTCCCACTGCTGCAGAATTATCAAAAGCTTTCGCTTTTTCCCATGGCAGGCTCTTTTCTTTTAACTGATTTTGTATATCACGTGCGGTAAAATCAATTCCAACAGTTATGGCATTATAATAATTGGATGCATGCTTTTCCTGTATGTATTTTCCATTTTTACTTACACGAACAACTAATTCGCATTCAAAATGTAATTCATTAGTAAACTCAGGATAATAAAAAGGCGTTTGATTTTGGACAAGAGCGCTTTTAGGCTTCATGAAAATTACTGGTTCATCAGGTACATCATTACCCAATTCTTTTGCATGATTTGCATAGTTCCTTCCGATACAAAAAATTTTCATATTTAAGCAGGTTTATTATTAGGGTTTCAGAAGTCTGAAGGCGAAAGTATAAAAAAACAAATTAAAAAAAATATAACTAACCTGCAGCTTCGGACTTAAAAGTAATACTATTTATTGTGTTCATTGTTCTATCAATACCAATGTTGGCAAAATTCTCAATAACTTCTATACATTTTTCAATTTTAGTTCTCACAACGGGCATTTCCTCCGGAAACCACCGGCTAAGCACAAACGATACCTGCATGCCTTTGGGAAAATTATTCCCTATTCCAAAACGAAGTTTCGGGTACGCATCCGTTCCTAAAACCTCCTGTATATTACCAAGACCATTGTGACCTGCATCGCTCCCACTCTTGCGTAGACGCAATTTTTCTAACGGTAACGCCAGGTCGTCAACAATTGTCAATGAGTTTTCAACCAATATTTTTTCTTTATCAAGCCAGTATTTCATGGCCTTGCCACTAAGATTCATAAATGTTACTGGTTTTATACAAACGAA